>NZ_JBSGDB010000205.1:0-15043 GCF_053602155.1 Streptomyces sp. NPDC004561 | reverse complement strand
CGCCACCGACCGGGCAGCCCCCCCCGTGGGGGGTGCGGCGCGGCCCCCACTGCCGCGCCGCACCTCGGGGTCCCCCTCGGGGAACCTGTTCGGGTGTCCGTATGGCGGACATGGCGTGTCATCCCCTGGGACGAGGAGTAGGGTGCCGACATGTCTCGCAGCATCAATCTCGCAGTGATCCCCGGTGACGGCATCGGCCAGGAGGTCGTGGCCGAGGGTCTGAAGGTCCTCTCCGCCGTCCTGCCGCAGGATGTGAAGCTGGAGACCCAGGAGTACGACTTCGGCGCCAAGCGCTACCACGCCACCGGTGAGACCCTCACCGACGCCGACCTCGACGCGCTGAAGCGGCACGACGCCATCCTGCTCGGCGCCATCGGCGACCCGTCGGTGCCGTCCGGCGTCCTGGAGCGCGGCTTCCTGCTCAAGCTCCGCTTCGCCTTCGACCACCACGTCAACCTGCGTCCGTCGAAGCTCCTCCCCGGTGTCGCCACCCCGCTCGCCGGCCAGCCGGAGATCGACTTCGTCGTCGTCCGCGAGGGCACCGAGGGCCCGTACACCGGCAACGGCGGCACCATCCGCAAGGGCACCGAGCACGAGGTCGCCACCGAGGTGTCCGTCAACACGGCCTACGGCGTCGAGCGGGTGGTCCGCGACGCCTTCGCCCGCGCCCAGGCCCGCCCCCGCAAGAAGCTCACGCTGGTCCACAAGAACAACGTGCTGACCTTCGCCGGGCACCTGTGGACGAACATCTTCGCCAAGGTGGCCAAGGAGTACCCCGAGGTCACCACCGACTACCTGCACGTCGACGCGGCGACCATCTTCCTGGTCACCCAGCCCGAGCGGTTCGACGTGATCGTCACCGACAACCTCTTCGGCGACATCATCACCGACCTCGCCGCGGCCGTCTCCGGCGGCATCGGCGTGGCCGCCTCCGGCAACATCAACCCCGCCCGCGAGTTCCCCTCCATGTTCGAGCCGGTCCACGGCTCGGCCCCGGACATCGCGGGCCAGGGCAAGGCCGACCCGACCGCCACGGTCCTCTCCGTCGCCCTGCTGCTGCGCCATCTCGGTTACGAGGCCGAGGCCGACCGCATCGACGCGGCGGTCGCCGCCGACCTCACCGAGCGCGCCGGCCGGCCGGCCCGCGGCACCTCCGAGATCGGCGACGCGCTCGCCTCCCGAGTAGCCGGCTGACCCGGCGCTCCCGCACGAGAAGCCGCCGGGCCGCACGACCGCCCGGCGGCTTCCGCATGTCCCCGCCGGGTGTCACCATCGACCCTTGGGCCGCCTTCACCCCGATTCCGTCCGCCGCAGCCCCCGCGCGATAATCGAACGCGGAGCCGCGGTATGAGGGAAAGCTCGGACGTCCTAGCACCAGCCGGGAAGCCGGTGTTCTGGCGTGAGCGCGGCCCGTCACAACAACCGGTGAAGGACAATCACTCATGACGACGCCCACGATCGAGCTCAAGCCCTCCGCCAGCCCCCTCGCCGCCGGCGAGCGCGAGGCGATCCTGGCCGCCCCCGGGTTCGGCCGCCACTTCACCGACCACATGGTGACGATCAGGTGGACCGAGGGTCGCGGCTGGCACGACGCCCAGCTCGTGCCCTACGGCCCGATCTCCATCGACCCCTCCACCCACGTCCTGCACTACGGCCAGGAGATCTTCGAGGGGCTGAAGGCCTACCGGCAGCCCGACGGCTCGATCGCGCTGTTCCGCCCCGAGGCGAACGCCCGGCGCTTCCGCAACTCCGCCCGCCGCATGGCCATGGCCGAGCTGCCCGAGGACCTGTTCATCGCCGCCCTGGACGCGCTGCTCACCCAGGACGCCGACTGGGTCCCGCCGCACGGCGGTGAGGCGTCCCTCTACCTGCGTCCGTTCATGTTCGCCACCGAGGCCGCGCTCGGCGTCCACCCGGCGAACGAGTACCTGTTCATGCTGATCGCCTCCCCGTCCGGCGCCTACTTCGCCGGTGGCGTGCGGCCGGTCACCATCTGGGTCTCCGAGGACCATGTCCGCGCCGTCCCCGGCGGCACCGGCGACGCCAAGACCGGCGGCAACTACGCCGCCTCCCTGCTTCCGCAGGCCGAGGCCGCCGCGCACGGCTGCGACCAGGTCGTCTACCTCGACGCGGTCACCCGCACCAAGGTCGAGGAGAGCGGCAGCATGAACGTCGCCTTCGTCTACGGCGACCGGATCGTCACCCCGGAGCTGACCGGCTCGATCCTGGAGGGCATCACCCGCGACTCCCTGCTCCAGGTCGCCCGCGACCTCGGCTACACCGCCGAGGAGGGTGTGATCACCCTGGAGCAGTGGCGCAAGGACGCGGCCTCCGGCGCCCTCACCGAGGTCTTCGCCTGCGGCACGGCCGCCGTGGTCACCCCGATCGGCCACGTCAAGACCAAGACCGACGAGTGGACCCACGGCGACGGCAACCCCGGCGAGGTGACCCTCCGGCTGCGCGAGGCCCTGCTCGGCGTCCAGCGCGGCATGACCGAGGACAAGCACGGCTGGATGCACCGCATCGGCTGAGCGCCAGGCGCGCTACACGCCGAGGGCCGCTTCGGACTCGTGGACGTCCGCGGCGGCCCTCGGGGGTTCCTGGCCGCGCGTCAGCAGCAGGTGGACCAGCCCGCCGACCGCGCCCGACAGCAGGAAGCTGCAGTCGACCCCGCCGGTCAGGCGCAGCAGCGGGCCCTGGTACGACGGCAGCGACACGGCCAGCAGGCCGACCCCGGCACCGGCCGCCCAGGAGACGGTGGCCCGCACGTTCCAGCCCGCCCGGTACCAGTAGATCCCGCCCCGCGAACGGCGGTTGAAGACCTGGAGCGCGTCGGCGTCGTACACGCCGCGGCAGCGGGCGAAGCCGATGAGGGTGATGACCGCCCACGGCGTGCCGATGGCGGTGAGCAGCAGCACGAAGGACGTCATCGCCGACTGCGCGTTCCAGGCGTAGTGGCCGACGAAGACGCAGACGGTGGCGACGACGGCGACCGTGTAGGTGGCGCGGGCGCGGGAGGCCCGGGGCAGGATGGCGTCCAGGTCCAGGCCCATGGAGTAGAGCATCAGGCCCGCGTTGCCGACCGAGCCGGCGGAGGCGGACAGCAGCAGCGGCACCAGGTACCAGGCGGGGGAGGCGGCGACCAGCGGGCCGGCGTAGTCGAGCGCCGCGTGCGCGCCGAACGCCGTGAACGTCCCGAACAGTTGCGGCACCAGCAGGCCGAGGACCAGGCCGAGCCAGGTGGCGTGCAGGACACGGCGGTTGGAGTGCCGGGCCGGGGAGATGTAGCGGGTGTAGTCGCCGAGCAGCGTGATGAAGGCGATCGGGCCGGACAGGCCCGCGGCCACGGCCGACAGGAACCAGGTCGGCCAGAAGGAGCCGAGCAGATAGCCGCCCGTCTGCGGCAGCGGCGCGGTGGTGAAGTGCGGGGCGTAGGCGAGGACGCCGAGCAGCAGCAGGAAGGTCATGCCGATGGACAGGACCTTGGACATGTTCAGCAGCACCCGGTAGCCGTAGACGGCGCCCGCGACGGTCGCCGCGGCGAGCAGCGCGTAGACGACGCCGTACGACACCCCGTCCGCCGGCAGCCCGCACATCCGGCCGAGCACGCCGATCATCACGTCGCCGCCGATCCACACGGTCAGCGCGGTGTAGCCGAGGGCGAGCAGCAGGCCGACGACCGAGCCCACCAGCCGGCCCCGGACGCCGAACTGGGCGCCGGAGGAGGTGGACAGGTTGGTCGCGGTGCGCAGGGAGATCAGGGCCAGCGGCGCCGTCACCGCCGTGCCGACCAGCGTGCCCGCCAGGATCGAGCTGACCGACGCCCACCAGCCGAGCCCGAAGGACGGCGGCAGCCAGCCGAAGATGATCACCCCGAGGCAGAGGTTGGAGCCGAGCAGGATCGAGACGAGGTCGCGCGGACCACTGGTCCGCTCCTCGTCCGGGATGGTGTCGACTCCACGCTGTTCGATCGGCATGGCCGGGTCTCCTTCGACTGGGGCCAGAAGTTTTGAGCGGCGTTCAATGTGACGTGAAGCTTCGGTCCCGGTCAATGCTTCTGTTTCACGAATTCTGTGTTTAGAGTGATGTTCTAACTCATGGAGAGGCAAGGAGGTGCCGCGTCGTGAGACTGACCCCCACGGAACGTGACCGGCTGCTGCTCTTCGGAGCCGCCGAACTGGCCCGGGCCCGCCGCGCGCGCGGCCTCAGGCTCAACGTGCCGGAGGCGACCGCGCTGATCGCGGACACCGTCTGCGAGGCCGCCCGGGACGGCAGGCGGCTCGCGGAGGCCATCGAGGCGGCCCGGTCGGTGCTCGGCCCCGAGGACGTGCTGCCGGGGGTCGCCGACGTGGTCACCGAGGTGATGGTCGAGGCCGTCTTCGACGACGGCTCCCGGCTCGCGGTGGTCTCCGACCCCATCGGCGGCGGCCTGGGCCCGGACGCTCCCGGCGCCCTGCTCCCCGGCCCCCAGCACGCCGACCCCGCACCGGTCGTCCGCCTCACGGTCGCCAACACCGCGACCGTCCCGGTCTCCGTCACCTCCCACTTCCACTTCTTCGAGGCCAACCCGCGCCTCGACTTCGACCGCGCGCGGGCCTACGGCATGCGGCTCGCCGTGCCCGCCGGGTCCTCGGTCCGCTTCGGGCCCGGCGAGAGCGAGGAGGTCGGGCTGGTGCCGATCGGCGGCGAGCGGATCGCGATCGGCTTCGCCGGGCTGGTCGACGGCCCGCTGGACGCGCCGGGGGCCCGGGAAGAGGCCCTGCGCAGGGCCGCCGCCTGCGGATATCTGGGAGTCACCGAAGCAGCCGCGCGGGAAGGAGGCGAGGAGCGATGAGCCGCTCGAAGGGACGCGAGGTGAGCCGGGCGATCCACGTCGACCCGCACGCCTACGCGGCCACCCACGGCCCCCGGGCCGGCGACCGCATCCGCCTCGGCGACTCGGGCCTGACCGTCCGCGTCGAGTCCGACTCCCAGCGCTACGGCGACGAGTTCCTGGCCGGCTTCGGCAAGACGGCCCGCGACGGACTGCACCTGAAGGCGGCCGCGGTCCGGGAGACCTGTGACGTCGTGATCAGCAACGTCGTGGTCATCGACGCGGCGCAGGGCATCCGGAAGGTGTCCATCGGCATCCGGGAGGGCCGCATCTGCGCCGTCGGCCGGGCCGGCAACCCCGACACCCTCGACGGCGTGGACGTCGTCGTCGGCACCGGCACCTCCATCGTCTCCGGCGAGGGGCTGATCGCCACCGCCGGCGCCGTCGACACCCACGTCCACCTGCTGTCGCCGCGGATCATGGAGGCCTCGCTCGCGTCCGGCGTGACCACGATCATCGGGCAGGAGTTCGGCCCGGTGTGGGGCGTCGGCGTCAACTCCCCCTGGGCGCTGCGCCACGCCTTCGGCGCCTTCGACGCGTGGCCGGTCAACATCGGCTTCCTCGGCCGGGGTTCGTCCTCCCACGACGCCCCCCTGATCGAGGCGCTGGCCGAGGGCGGGGCGTCCGGCTTCAAGGTGCACGAGGACATGGGCGCCCACACGCGTGCCCTGGACACGGCCCTGCGGGTCGCCGAGGAGCACGACGTCCAGGTCGCCCTGCACAGCGACGGCCTGAACGAGTGCCTGTCGGTCGAGGACACCCTGCGGGTCCTGGAGGGCCGCACGATCCACGCCTTCCACATCGAGGGCTGCGGCGGCGGACACGTGCCCAACGTGCTGAAGATGGCCGGCGTGCCGAACGTCATCGGCTCCTCGACCAATCCCACCCTGCCCTTCGGCCGGGACGCGGTCGCCGAGCACTACGGCATGATCGTCTCCGTCCACGACCTCAAGCCCGACCTGCCCGGCGACGCCGCCATGGCCCGCGACCGCATCCGCGCCGGCACCATGGGCGCGGAGGACGTGCTGCACGACCTGGGCGCGATCGGGATCACCTCCTCCGACGCCCAGGGCATGGGCCGCGCGGGCGAGACGGTCCGGCGCACCTTCGCCATGGCCGGCAAGATGAAGGCCGAGCTGGGCCCGCTGGAGGGCGACGGCGAGGGCGACGACAACGCCCGTGTCCTGCGCTACATGGCCAAGCTGACCATCAACCCGGCCATCGCGCACGGCCTTTCGCACGAGGTCGGATCGATCGAGGTGGGCAAGCTCGCCGACATCGTGCTGTGGCGGCCGGAGTACTTCGGCGCCAAGCCGCAGCTCGTCCTGAAGTCCGGCTTCCCCGCGTACGGCGTCGTCGGCGACCCCAACGCGGCCACCGACACCTGCGAACCCCTCGTCCTCGGGCCGCAGTTCGGCTCGTACGGCGCCACGGCCGCGGACCTCTCCGTCGCGTTCGTCGCCCAGGCGGCGATCGACCAGGGCAACGACACGATGCCCACCCGGCGCCGCCGGGTCGCGGTGCGCGGCACCCGCGGGATCGGCCCCGCCGACCTGCGGCTCAACGCCCGGGTCGGAGCGGTCGACGTCGACCAGCGCACCGGTCTGGTCACCCTCGACGGCGACCCGCTCAGCTCCGAGCCCGCCGACTCCGTCTCCCTCAACCGCCTCTACTTCCTCTGACCCGCCGGACACAAGGACCCAGAGAGATGACCACTCCCGCCGCCGACGGCTTCCGCATGCCCGCCGAATGGACCCCGCACGAGCGCACCTGGATGGCGTGGCCGGGCCCCAACCCCACCTTCGACGACCCCGACGACCTGCGGCTGTCCCGCATGGCCTGGGCCTCGGTCGCCCGCGCCGTCCTCCGCTTCGAGCCGGTGACGGTCGTCTGCGGCCCCGGCCAGTCGGCGGACGCGCAGGCCCTGCTCGGTCCCGGCGTCGACACGGTCGAGCGCGAGCTGGACGACGCCTGGATGCGGGACATCGGGCCCACCTTCCTCACCGGTGACCGGGGTGAACTGGCCGCCGTGGACTGGACGTTCAACGGCTGGGGCGCCCAGGACTGGGCCCGCTGGGAGCACGACTCCAAGATCGCCGCGTATGTCTCCGACCTCGCGGGGGCGAAGACGTACGCCTCGAAGCTGGTCAACGAGGGCGGCGCGATCCACGTCGACGGCGAGGGCACCGTGCTGCTCACCGAGACCGTGCAGCTCGGCCCGGAGCGCAACCCGCACTGGTCGAAGGAGGAGGTCGAGGCGGAGATCCACGCTCATCTCGGCACGCGGAAGGCGATCTGGCTGCCGCGCGGCCTGACCGGCGACTACCCTCCCCACGGCTTCGGCACCCTCGGCCACGTCGACATCGTCGCCGCGTTCGCCCGCCCCGGCGTCGTGGTCGCCCACCATCAGCCGGACCCGGCCCACCCCGACCACGAGGTCACCAAGGAGGTCATCGGCATCCTGAAGTCGGCGACCGACGCCCGGGGCCGCAGCCTGGAGGTCGTGGAGGTGCCCGCGCCGACCGTCCTGGAGGCCGACGGCCACTGGGCCGACTACTCCTACATCAACCACTACCTCTGCAACGGGGGCGTCGTCCTGTGCGGCTTCGACGACCCGCGCGACGAGATCGCCGCCGGGATCTTCCGCCGCCTCTTCCCCGAGCGCACCGTCACCCTGGTGGACGCCCGCACGATCTTCGCGGGCGGCGGCGGCATCCACTGCATCACCCAGCAGCAGCCGAAGGTCCGGTGACGACGCCGGTCAGGTAGAACAGACGCGTGGACGTACCTCTCTGCGCCGGCTCCGGCCGCCGGCCGACCGAACCGGCCCGGCTCCCCGACGAGGGGACGGTCCCGGCATGACCGAGAACGCGTCCCCGCGCCGCCGCACCCCCGCCCCGCCCCGTGAGGAGGTTCTCGCCGCCGCGATGGACATGATCGCCGAGCGCGGCCTGGAGAAGCTCACCATGGCGGGGCTCGGGCGGGAGGTCGGCATGAGCAGCGGCCACCTGCTGTACTACTTCCGCTCCAAGGACGAGCTGCTGCTGCGGACCCTGGAGTGGAGCGAGGGGCGGCTCGGGGCCGAGCGGTCCCGGCTGCTCAGCCGGGCGGAACCGGCCGCCGAGCGCCTTGCCGCCTACGTGGATCTCTACGTCCCCGACGGGCACCGGGATCCGCACTGGACGCTGTGGCTGGAGGTATGGAACCGCTCGCAGAACGCCGACGACGACGCGCGGGCCCGGCAGGCCGCGATCGAGGGGGCCTGGCACCGGGACCTGGTCGCGCTGATCGCCGAGGGCATCTCACGGGGGGAGTTCCGCGCGGTGGACGCGGACCGCTTCGCGGCGCGGTTGCGTGCGCTGCTCGACGGGTTCTCCATCCACGTCGCCATCGGGCTGCGCGGCACCGACCGCGCCCAGGTGATGGCACACGTACGGGAGTTCATCGAGGACGTGCTCCTCGTCCGCTAGCCGCGGCGGGCCGCCGGGGCCCCGGGGAGTTCACGCCGGCGCCCGCATCCTGAGACGGTCGGTGAGTCGGGGGCCACGCTGTGTCAGACTGCCTCCGTGTTCTCGTTCGCCATGATTATTGGCAGCAGGCGCGCCGGTCCGCAGTGACCACCTCGTACGACCAGGTACGGGTGGCCACCGTCGTCTTCGACCCGCGCGCAGACCTCTCGCACCCGCGAGAGGTTTTTTCGTTTTCCGGTCCACCAGTAGCCGGAAGCGGAGCGCGAGGGACCATTGGGGGGACGGTGGAGCCGGTCATTCCGGTAAGACCGAAGATTCACAACAGGAGCCTTGAGACCATGACCGAGACGGCAACCAGCGAGCTCGACGACTCGTTCCACGTCTTCGACACCACGCTGCGCGACGGCGCTCAGCGCGAGGGCATCAACCTCACTGTCGCGGACAAGCTCGCCATCGCCCGGCACCTGGACGACTTCGGCGTGGGCTTCATCGAGGGCGGCTGGCCCGGCGCGAACCCCCGGGACACCGAGTTCTTCGCCCGCGCGCAGGCCGAGATCGACTTCCGCCACGCCCAGCTCGTCGCCTTCGGAGCCACCCGCCGCGCCGGCGCGAAGGCCTCCGAGGACCCCCAGGTCAACGCCCTCCTGGCGTCCGGCGCCCCGGTGATCACCCTGGTCGCCAAGTCCCACGACCGGCATGTGGAACTGGCGCTGCGCACCACGCTGGACGAGAACCTGGAGATGGTCCGCGACACGGTGTCGTACCTGAAGGAGCAGGGCCGCCGGGTCTTCGTCGACTGCGAGCACTTCTTCGACGGCTACCGCGCCAACCCCGAGTACGCCAAGGCCGTGGTCCGTACGGCCTCCGAGGCGGGCGCCGACGTCGTCATCCTGTGCGACACAAACGGCGGCATGCTCCCCGCCCAGGTCCACGCGGTCGTCTCCACGGTCCTCGCGGACACCGGCGCCCGGCTCGGCATCCACGCCCAGGACGACACCGGCTGCGCCGTCGCCAACAGCCTGGCGGCCGTCGACGCGGGTGCCACCCACGTCCAGTGCACCGCCAACGGCTACGGCGAGCGCGTCGGCAACGCCAACCTCTTCCCGGTCGTCGCGGCCCTGGAGCTGAAGTACGGCAAGAAGGTGCTGCCCGAGGGCCGGCTGCGCGAGATGACCCGGATCTCGCACGCCATCGCCGAGGTCGTCAACCTGACCCCCTCCACCCACCAGCCGTACGTGGGCGTCTCCGCGTTCGCGCACAAGGCCGGCCTGCACGCCTCCGCGATCAAGGTCGACCCGGACCTCTACCAGCACATCGACCCCGAGCTGGTCGGCAACACCATGCGCATGCTGGTCTCCGACATGGCCGGCCGCGCCTCGGTCGAGCTGAAGGGCAAGGAACTCGGCATCGACCTCGGCGGCGACCGCGAGCTGGTGGGCCGCGTGGTCGAGCGCGTGAAGGAGCGCGAGCTCAAGGGCTACACGTACGAGGCCGCCGACGCCTCCTTCGAGCTCCTGCTCCGCGCCGAGGTCGAGGGCAGGCCGCTGAAGTACTTCGACGTCGAGTCCTGGCGGGCCATCGTCGAGGACCGCCCCGACGGCACCCACGCCAACGAGGCCACCGTCAAGCTGTGGGCCAAGAGCGAGCGGATCGTCGCCACCGCGGAGGGCAACGGCCCGGTCAACGCCCTCGACCGCGCCCTGCGGGTCGCGCTGGAGAAGATCTACCCGCAGCTCGCCAAGCTGGAACTGGTCGACTACAAGGTCCGCATCCTGGAGGGCAAGCACGGCACCTCCTCCACCACCCGCGTGCTGATCTCCACCTCGGACGGCGCCGGCGAGTGGTCCACGGTGGGCGTGGCGGACAACGTGATCGCCGCCTCCTGGCAGTCCCTGGAGGACGCGTACACCTACGGACTGCTCCGGGCGGGCGTGGAACCGGCGCAGTAGCCCGCCGGTCCGGCAGCGGGTGCGGGGTGGCCGGTCGCGCGGCACCCCGCGCCCCTGGACGGCACGGGCGCGGGGCGTCCCGGCTCCGGCGCAGGGACCCCTAGGGGGCCCGCCAGATGTTGTCGAAGGCGACGTTCTCGATCCGCCGGCGCTCGCGCACGGCCTCCAGCTCGGTCACCGCGTCCCCGACGGCCACCAGGACGGTGACGACCGCCTCGTCACCAGGCTCGGGTGCCGCCGGGCGGTCGTCCGGGACGCCCAGGGTGGAGGCGAGTCCCGCCAGGACGGGCTCGTGGGACCACCACCGGTCGGCCGCGTGCCGCCGGGCAGGGGTCTCGGCATGGGGGTCGTCCCGGTCGCGCAGCGCGAGCCGGCGCCGGCGCTTCCCGGTGAGCTGCCCCTCGGACTCCAGGACGTCCCGGTAGGCCGTGGCCAGCCCCTGCCCGCGCCGCCACAGCCAGTCCTCGACCGTCTCGTACGGCTCCTTCCGCACGAGCGCCGCGCCTGCCTCGTCCAGCATCCGGTCACCCGTGGTCAGCACCGACCCCGGCACGATCCGCCCGTTCTCCAGGGTGAGCGCCCGGGTGCCGAGGAGGTCGATCAGCTCGGCACCCGCGAGCGCCAGTGACAGATCACCCTGCTCGACGGGCTGCTCGCGGGGAATGTCCAGACTGACGAGGAACAGATCCTGCGGTGTGGTCATGGGGGCTCCAGGGCGACAGGCGTCAGGCGCGGCCCGGGTCGTTCGGGTGGGACTCCAGCGGGGTGACGGTGAGACTCATCCAGGGCCGCAGCGGAAGGGTACCCAGCACCTTCTCGCGCAGCTCCGCCTCGTCGTCGGCGCGCCACACGCCGATGCTGCGCAGCTCGCCGACCGGGCGCCACAGCCGCGCCAGATGACCGGTGGCGGCCAGCTCCCGGGCCCGGACGGCCTCGTCGGCCCGCCGCTTCGCGACCTCGTCGTCACCGGTGCCCTCGGGCACCGAGGTGGTGATCTCGACCAGGAACTCGCGCATGATCCCGCTCCCTCGGCGAGGCGTGTGTCCGGCTGGGGGACGCCGCTTTCCCTCATCGTCCCCCAGCCACCGGGCAGCCGCCGCTCAGAGCGGCCCTTCCGCCCGCGCTACTGCAGCTTCCACTTCTGGTTCGCGGCTCCCGTGCACGACCAGATCTGGGCCCGTGCCCCGTTCGCCGAGGAGTTGTCGGTGACGTCCAGGCACTTGTTCGCCGCCGTGTCCACCACGTCACCGGTCGACGCGTTGTAAGACCACTGCTGGGCCGCCGTGCCGTTGCAGTCGTAGAGCTGCACCTTGGCCCCGTCGGCCGTCGAGCCCGAGGTGACGTCCAGGCACTTGCCGAGCGCACGGACCGATCCGTCGGCCGCCACGGTCCACTGCTGCGCGGTGGTGCCGTTGCAGTCGTAGAGCTGGACCGCCGTGCCGTCGGCGGTGGCGGCGCCGGCCACGTCCAGGCACTTGCCGGCGAGGCCGACGAAGGCGCCGGTACGGCTGCCGCCGCCGGACTGGGTGCCGGACCACGTGAAGGTGGCCGAGGTCCTGCCGGGCAGCGAGTAAGTGGCGTGCTGCGAGCCCCAGTCGATGGTGACCGTCTGCGCCGAGGAGGAGCCGTTGTACGCGATGAGCGCCTTGCTGCCGTCCGGGTTGCGCCACGCCACGTTCGGCAGGGCGGTGGACGCCGTCGAGGCGATCCGCTGGGCGCCGGGGCGGACGAACTTGGTCAGCTGGCCCATGTCGTAGTACTCGACGGTGTAGTCGACGGTCCCGCTCGCGCCGTCCCCGTCGTGCACGGTGACCAGGCCGGTGCAGGTGCCGCAACCGCCGTTGTGCGGGCCCATGTTCTGGTCCACGGCCAGCGACCACTTGGTCACCGACTTCGCCCAGTTGCGGGTGTAGTCGATGATGTTCGACATGTCCTCGCGCTGCTGGTCGGCGATCCAGGTGCCGCCGGAGTGCTCGGTGCCGAAGGCGTCCAGCGAGGGGTACTGGTCGTGCACGGTGGTCTGCTTGGCGACGTCACCGCCGTAGCCGTGCCAGGCGATCCCGCCGAAGTTGGGGTGGTTGCGGATCGCCGGGTCGTCCACGGACTGGGCGGCGTAGGAGTCGTAGGTGTCCCAGTTCCAGTCGTGGGCCAGGACCTTGGTGCTCAGACCCGCCGACTGCAGCTGCGGCAGCAGGTCGTTCTTGAGGAAGTAGGCGAGCCCGCTCGCGTTCCAGCTCATCGACGGGTAGCCCGAGCAGCAGGTCGGCTCGTTCTGCGGGGTCACGTACGAGACGTCGATCCCCTGGTCCTTGTACGCCTGGAGGTACTTCACGAAGTACGAGGCGTACGCGCCGTAGTCCTCCGCCTTGAGCCGGCCGCCGTCGAGCGAGCCGCTGTCCTTCATCCAGGCCGGTGCCGTCCACGGGGAGGCCATCACCGTGAGGGAGGGGTTGAGCTGGCGGGCCTGCCTGGTGAGCGGCGCCACGTCCGCGAGGTCGTGCGCGATCGAGAACCTCGCGAGCGAGGGGTCGGTCTGCCCGGACGGCACGTCGTCGTACGTGTAGCCGTACCGGGCGAGGTCCGAGGCGCCCATCGGGTTGCGCAGGAACGACAGGCCGATGCCGTCCGTCGGCGAGAACAGCCTGCGCATGGTCGCGTCCCGGGTCGCCTGGGACAGGGCGCCGCTGCTGTTCATCAGATAGGCCGCGGTGTCCGTGAAGGACGCGCCGCCACCGGTGAAGGTCTGGTAGCGGGTGTTCTCGTCCACGGTGATGTTCTCGCCGCCGCCGCCCGTCCCGGACTGGAAGGCGATCGGCGCCTGGGCCTGCAGCCCGCGCACGACATGCCGTCCGGCGGAGTCGTCGGTGGTGGTGAGCCAGGCCGTGACCTGTTCGCCGGCCGCGTGTGCGGGTGGTACGGCCGCGGTGAAGCCGGCGGCGGAGAGCAGTCCGGCCAGCAGCAGCCGGACCGCGCGGGGGGTTCTCCTCATGGTGCGTCGCCCTTCCTCTCGGGTCGACAGAAGCTCGGGGTGGGGGCAAAGCTGACGTGCCGTCTTGACGGGCCTGAGGGGCCTTAGTTAACTCACGGCGTGATCTAAGCCATGAGTGAACCACGAGAGCCGAGGGAAGGTCCATGCCAAGAACCGCCCTGCTCGTCTCTGGGGCGTTGCTCGCCGCCCTGCTGCCCCTGTCCGCCGCCGCCCACGCGGCCGACGACCCGCCCCCCGTCCCCGTCGACCGCTTCGAGGGCGAGGTCCCCTTCGCCGCCCAGCCGGCCGACGGCATCTTCACCTGGGGGAGCGACACCGACGACCCGCCCGCCCTCCAGCTGACCGCACGGTCCGACGCCCCCGAGGGCGCGAAGGTCCTCACCGGCACCTACGACATCAGCGGCTACGGCGGCTTCACCCACGACTTCGCCGCCACCGAACCGGCCCACGACTGGTCCGCCCACAAGGGCGTCCGCTTCTGGTGGGACGGCCGGGACAACGGCAAGAAGATCGCCTTCGAGATCAAGGACGGCGGCGCGAACGGCGAGGCCTCCGAACTCTGGACGACCTCCTTCACCGACGACTTCACCGGCTGGAAGCAGATCGAGCTTCCCTTCACCGACTTCACCTACCGCACCGACTACCAGCCCGTCGGCGGCATCGACCACGTCCTCGGCCTGACCCGGATGTGGGGTTACGCCGTCACGCTCCCCGTGGGCGTGAAGGGCGATTTCGCCATGGACGACGTGGAGTTGTACGGCACCGCCGACCAGTCGCTGCGCGCCTCCGTCACCACCGACGCGCCCGTGTACCCGGTCAGGGAGGGCGGCACCGCAAAGGTCAGGCTCACCCTGGCCACGACCGGCGACCGGCCCGTCGACGACCCGGTGACCGTCGCCTACCGCACCGAGGGCGGCACCGCCACCGCCGGCGAGGACTACACCCCGGTCTCCGGCACCCTCACCTTCCCGGCCGGCACCCCCTCCGGCGCCACGCGGACCGTCGAGGTGTCCACCCGCAGGAACAGGGCGGCCGAACCCGCCGAGACCATCCCGCTGAAACTCACGGTCACGGGCGCCAAGGCTCCCGCCGAGACCCCGCAGGTCGTCGTCGACGCGCACGGACTGCCGTACCTGGACGCCAAGCTGCCGGTGAAGAAGCGCGTGGCGGACCTGCTGTCCCGGATGTCCCTGGCGGAGAAGGCCGGCCAGATGACCCAGGCCGAGCGCGGAGCCGTCGGGACCGGCGGCGACATCGCGACGTACGCCCTGGGCTCCCTCCTGTCCGGCGGCGGCTCCACGCCCACGCCCAACACCCCCGAGGCCTGGGCGAAGATGGTCGACGCCTTCCAGCTCCGGACCCAGGCCACGCGCCTCCAGATCCCGCTGATCTACGGGGTCGACGCGGTGCACGGCCACAACAACCTCCACGGCGCCACGATCATGCCGCACAACATCGGCATCGGCGCGAGCCGGGACCCCCGACTCGCCGAGCGGACGGGCTCGGTGACGGCCGCCGAGGTGCGCGCCACCGGCATCCCCTGGGACTTCGCGCCCTGCCTGTGCGTGAGCCGTGACGAGCGCTGGGGCCGCTCCTACGAGTCCTTCGGCGAGGACCCCGCCCTCGTGCAGTCCATGGAGACCATGATCCAGGGACTCCAGGGCCGGGCCGACGGCCGGGACCTGAGCCGGAACGACAAGGTGCTCGCCACCGCCAAGCACTTCGTCGGCGACGGCGGCACGGCCTACGGCTCCTCCACGAC
>NZ_JBSGDB010000204.1:0-15179 GCF_053602155.1 Streptomyces sp. NPDC004561 | reverse complement strand
GGCACCGCCGACGTCGCCGTGGTCGGCGTGCCGTTCGACTCCGGCGTCTCGTACCGGCCGGGCGCCCGCTTCGGCGGCAACGCGATCCGCGAGGAACTCACCGGCAAGATGACGGAGTCCGGCGCCCACGGCAAGGCCAAGGGGGCCCTGTCCGGCGCCGCGGAGACCGTTTCCGAGGCCTTCAAGCAGGCACGCGACGAGGGCCAGGAGCGTCAGGGCGAGCGGGCCGCGCGCAGGGGAGGGGAATAGCAGATGAGCACCTATGTCTACGGGATCATCCGCGCTGCCCACTCCCCCCTCCCCCAGGACCTGGACGGCATCGGAGACCCCCCGCAGCCGGTACGCGTGCTGCGCGAGGGCG
Organism: Streptomyces sp. NPDC004561; assembly: GCF_053602155.1. Lineage (NCBI taxonomy): Bacteria > Bacillati > Actinomycetota > Actinomycetes > Kitasatosporales > Streptomycetaceae > Streptomyces > Streptomyces sp. NPDC004561. The sequence continues at coordinate 14,818 of NZ_JBSGDB010000204.1, read as the reverse complement.
AGCTGGCCGCGATCGTCAGTGACGCCCCCGAGGAATTGCGGCCCAAACGCCGTGACCTGCTCGCCCACCAGCACGTCCTGGACGAAGCCGGAGCAGACGGCGTGGTCCTGCCCATGCGATTCGGCAGCGCCTCGACCGACGACGACACGGTGACCCGGGTGCTCGCCGAGCGTGCGAGGCAATTCCTTGAGCGGCTGCAGACACTGGACGGTACGGCGGAGTACAACATCAAGGCCAACCACAACGAAGATGCCGTGCTCCATCTGATCATGGCGAGTCACGACGACATCCGGTCCCTGGCCCAGGCAAACCGTGAGGCCGGCGGCAGCACGCAGGAAGACAAGGTCCGGCTCGGGGAAATGGTCGCCGCCGCCGTCCAGGAACGCGAGGCCAGTGACGCAGAGCTGCTTCACCACGCGCTGGCACCGATTGTCCGGGCAGTCAGCGCCGGAGCGCAGAGCACCGGCTGGCTGGCCAACCTCTCCTTCCTGGTGGAGCGCCGTTCAGCGGAACAGTTCCTGACCGCGGTCGATGCATTCCGCCAGGAGCACCCGCACCTCGAGCTACGCGTCAACGGCCCGCTGCCGCCCTACAGCTTCGCTGAACCCCCCTCATCCCAGCAGGCCGAAGGCGGCACCACGGAGGCGTTCGGAAACGCAGCCGCCCAGTCAGACGGGTAAGAGGCCGCTGTCTCCCGGTCAGCGATCGCCTTCCGAAGGCTGCGTCCGATGCGCCCCTGGTCGTCGGAACGCGGTGACGTCTTCTGACGGCGTACGCCTCTGACGATAGGCACGGGTCCGGCACCTTGGCGAGCAGTACACGGCGTCCACCCGCTTGCGGCGCCCGCCCGCGGCCTCACCGACGAACCACCAGCCGTTGCTGATGGACGCCGCCGGCCTTCAGCGCGCCTGCCTGAACGACATCGTCTTGAAAGGCGAGGACTCATCGCCGCCGACCAGGTGGCCCGCAGATCAGCCTGGACGCTGCGCGCGAGTCTCGCCTGATGGCAGAAGGCCATGGACCGTATCCGTGACAAATTCGGGCCTGGCGCGGTCGGTCCCGCCGCCACCTCACCCACCCGTCGGGCGTAGTAACAAGGAGTGCTTGCTCTGCCGCAGCGTTAAGCCGACACGCGGTTCAGGAGTCCGGTGAACATGGGTCTTCAGGCGTAGCCAGCAGATGACGGCCATGCCGAGGGTGAGGAGCGCTCGTGAATATCGTCGCGGACCTCCCAGCGTATGCGTAGGCGGCGGGTAACTGGATAGGTGGTCGGTCAGCCTTGACTCAGGTCAGCCCTTCTGAGGCCACAGTGCCCGCAACGACCGGGGCGCCGAACAACTCGCCCAGCGCGGTAGCGGTGCGGTCCTTGGACAGGAACTGTCCGTGCATCAGGTACACCCCTGCGGCAGCCAGCCGCGGCCCGTACTGCACCGGAGCAGCCGCCCCCTCCGGGGCCGTGGCGCGGGCGGTCGTGCTGCAAGCACACCGGCAGGTGACCAGTTGGTGCTCGGTGACCTCCACACGTATGTGCTCAGGCAGGTCGAAGACCTGACGCCGCTCGACCCCGACCACCTCGGCATCCGCCAACTCCGCACCACAGCCCGCACACGGCCCCAGCGGCCGGTGTTCCACCTCGTGATCCGGGTCGGCAGCCTGCCGCAGCGTGACGTCTTTCTGCCCCTTCGGTCGCCCCGGACCCCGCCCGGACCTGCCCCGCAAGGACTTCGGGGCCGGCTTGGCCAAGCCATCCGAGGACGGCGGCTTCGCGGAGTTCTTCGAGTTCTGGCCCAGCCGGGCCTCCAGATCCACGATCCGGACCCGGGCGTCCGCCAACTCTGCACGCGTCGCCGCCAGCTCACTCCGCAACGCAACTACCAGCGAGGCAAGTTCCTCATAGGTGGGCGGCGGACTGACGGCAGACACGGCCCCGATGATCAACGAACCGGCCGCCAAGATCAACCCGCTCCGGATGAACCACCTATCCAGTTACGGCGGCGGAACCAGTACAAGAGAGCGTCCACCGCTTCGACGCCGCTGGTCGGCGTCGTGCCCGACGCCTGGTGGTCGTGCAAGCCGGACGCCTCAGGCGGCTGCCTCACGCTCGTCCACCTCGAGGACTGAGACGTGGCAAGGGCTGGGCTCGCGCGGCAGCAGTGCGACGCGGCCCAGCCCTTGTCGGTCAGAGGGCGCCGCCGTCAGAAGGCGCCGGTGCCGTTGGGTGTGCCAAGGCCGGTCGGCCCGTCGTATCCGGGCCGTGCGGTGCACAGGTAGCTGCCTCCGCAGAAGCCGTTGCTGCCCGAGGTGACGTCGTTGAGCGCCGACGTGTGGTGGTACGGGTACGAGCCGTTGACGACCTGAGAGGTGTTTCCGGCCAGTGCGTAGACGCTCGCGATGATCGGTGACGAGGCGCTGGTGCCTCCGACTTGGAGCCATCCGTCGGCACCCTGTGCGAGGCCGAGTTGAAGCTCGGTGTCGCACAGTGATCCGCCGCCGCAGTTGTTGTATGTGTCGTAGACCGCCACGCCCGTGTTGGGGTCGGCGACCGCGGACACATCGGTGACGGTGCGCTTGGCGCATCCGGAGTCATGTTGCCAGGACGGCTTCACCTCGTACACCGAACAGCCCGAGCCCGAGCCGCTCCAGGCAGTCTCGGTCCAGCCGCGCGAGTTGGACGCCTTGCTCAGCGAGGTGCCGCCCACGGCGGTGACGTACCGGGAGGAGGCCGGCCAGGAGACGCCGTAACCGGAGTCACCCGAGCTCGCTGTGATCGCGACGCCGGAGTGGTGGAAGTGCGAGTCGATGGCAGTGATGGTGTTGTCCTCGGAGCCTCCCCAGCTGTTGGAGACGGAGACGACGCCCGAGGTGGTGGCGGCGGTGTCCTCGGCCTTCATGAGGTCTGAGGTGTTCGCAGAGTTCGCCTCGACCAAGAGGATGTGGCAGCCGGGGCATGTTGCCGAGACCATGTCGAGGTCGAGGCTGATCTCTTCGGCCCATCCGTAGTCACCGGCAGGCAGTGGCGACGCATGGCCGTTCTGATTCACCTTTCGGAAGCAGCCGTTGGCGGTGGTGCATGACGGCAGACCGTAGGCTTTGCGGTAAGTGGCCAGGTTGGACTCGGCGTTCGGGTCGTTCATGGCGTCGGCGATCGCCACCGTCCGGCCGGACCCCGAAGTACCGCCCAGGTGGTAGGCGGAACGCAGATCGGACGGCACGTACCCCACCGTGGTCGGGGTTCCGGTGGTGAACGGTGACATGCGGCCCGAGGCGGTGCGGTGGGCCTTCAACAGGCCGAAACAGCGGGCCTGTCCTGCTTGTACGGGATGGGCGCAGCCGAAGTCCGTTGTAACCGCGGAGGCAGACGCGCGCGGAGCGGCCTGGACTCCGGTGGCCAGGCCGAAGGCGAGGGCGGTGACGGTGAGTGTGAGCAGCGCGGTGACGGCCGCTGCCATCCGCTGCACTCGGCGTCTCGGTCGGTGACGGTGAATCACTGAGGTAGCGGAGGGTATTTCGCGGTGGTGCATCAAGCCTCCGTGCGGTTTGAGGCGGTTCGGACGGGCCACGCAACGTGAAAAAGGGCATGGGCAGGCGGCACGTCAGATCGGCGGCAGATCAGATGGTTTCACCATGTGGTCGCCGTCTTGTGCTGGTCAAGGCCATGCCAATGCAGGTGTTGTGAGGCTACCGCGGTGAGTAAGTGAACCGCCGTTGATGCCTGCCTGTGTTATTGCCGATCCGGAGCGGATGGCCCGTCTCGACGTACGAGGGCGCGACCGCCGCGGCGGCATTCTCCATCAGCATCAACACGTCGCGTGAATTGCGCAGATGAGGTGATCGGAACGCGCAAGGCCGGCCACGGCTCTTTCGCCCGCCGATGGCTGGCGAGTCTTGAAAGCATGGGCTGCCAAGATCGGTAGCAAGACCCAGAGGCTTGAGATGGATGCCGGGGAAGTTTTTGACTGCCATCCATATAAGGAGGCGTCGCCGCCAATGCATGAGCGCCCTCCCAGGCCGTCTTGGGGCCGTGAGTGGGCGCTCAAGGGTGAGCAACGTCGGCAACTGCCGTCAGCTCAGCTGTAGGTAGCCAGGCTGCCGATCAGAAGGAGACGAAGGCGCCAGCCTGGTTGTACTGGCCGATGGCGCTCAGGGCCTCGTTCTTGACTGCGCCGGCCTGAGCCAGGACAGACGAGTCGCTGACCGCCGTGGGGCCGGCGATGACGCTGGCGTGCGGGCTCAGGCCGCCGGAGATCTGGTCGAGCTCGCCATCGGAGATCTCAACGGTCTGAACCTGGGGAGCGGAGTTCATGACAACTTCCCTTCGTGTGGATGTTCAACAAGGGTGCGGCCCCGCTGGGGACAAGCGCGGGCCTCGACCGCAGGCGCGCGACATGCGTTTCCGAATATCTTCATGCGACCCCGGCGGCGCAAAAGATCAAAGCACGGAGCGCACAAAGCATCCACTCAATCGGCGGCCCTGCCAGGAGAGTTAAGCGCACAGCTTGCACACCCGTGCAGGACTGAACACCAATTGGCGACAACCTCTCTACACACTGCAAGGCATCAGGAGATGACGGGTATTGCCACAGTGATTCCGAACCGGGCATTCCGCATCAATGGAGTACCATCCTGCAGGCTCGTGTGGGGATCCAACGCACTCGTGTCGCGATCGCGTATTTGATGTGCAGATCTCACTACGCCGCAGGGCGCACACAAAGGCGATCAAAGGCGCCTTGTGATCAAACAGAACGAATGGACCGAAAAGAGCCATAGCTCGTCACCGGTGCCAGCCATCAGACTGCGGGCCCGCCTCACGGACACGACCGGCACCGTCGGCAGGGCCCGACGACTCCATTCGGCCAGAAGCCATATGCGTCTCTGCATCTGGCTCCTGGCCGGTGACCTGACGGTTCCGTTCAGTCTCGAACGTGCCGTATGTGAACGGTGCGGTGCTTCCCTGAGCCGTCCTCGTACTGCACCGCGACGCCGGCCTTGAGCCAGAGCAGGGCGGCTGCGAGTGGCGTGAACGGGCTAAGTGCCTGGCCCTCCTCCGCGACGGGGCTCTGGGAGGTGATCTCGTACTCCTCGACATCCGTGGAACCGCCGAAGGTCAAACCCACCAGGCGCCCGGGGGCGACCGTCGCTTCCGCGGATGTTTGAGGGGCGGCAGGGGTTGCCCTGAGGAAGTCCTCCAGGAACGTGGCACGCTCCCGGAGCTGTTCGCGCCGCTTTTCCCATTTGCGCCGGTTATCGGCGCGGACCCGGTAATCGGCGGCGGTATCCAGGGGCTCTGGCTGCCGCAGGTACTCGCGTATCTGGGACAGCTCGTTCTCGGCACGTTGCCAGGATGTCCTGGCCAACGCTGTCACCGGGTAGATGGTGGCAGAAGGGGGCTCACTGCGCCGCGGAGCCGGCACGGTTCTGCGCTGCCGCGCGGCGGAAGCGGAATCGGGAGCAGTCCGGTTTCCGGCGACCCTGCCCGCGGCGGACCCCCGCGCAGGCCCGCTCCGTGGCGCGGCTCGTGACGGCGACACCTCCGGTTCCGCCGCGTCACCCTCGCCGGCTCCCGGGGCGCTGGGACTCCTATCGACGAGGGCTACCGCAAGTTCGACGGCATCGCGCAGCCGGGCCTCGGCACCGGACCGGTCGCGGTACCAGTCGGTGCCCCAGATCCGGTGCAGCTCCCACCCAAGTCCCCGCAGCACTCCTTCGCGCAACCGGTCACGGTCACGGGCTGCCTTCGAAGAGTGGTACATGGCGCCATCGCACTCCACTCCCAATGCGTACAGGCCCGGTCGGCGCGGATGCCGGACCCCCAGGTCAATGCGGTAGCCAGCGACGCCAACCTGAGGCTGCACGTCGTAGCCCCAGCCCCGCAGCACCGCCAGTACGGATTCCTCGAACGGGCTCTCCGGCTGGGCTTGCGGGTCCACCGTCTCTTCGGAAAGCACAGACGGACCGCTTTGCGCGTACCGCAGGTAGCGGGAGAAGTACCGGAAACTCTTGCTGCCGGTATCCCCCAACTCGTCCGGGTCGAACGAGGCCACGACCTCCACGCGGTAGCGTGCCCGCGTCACGGCGACGTTCAGGCGACGCCAACCATCCGCCTTGTTCATGGGGCCGAAGTTCTTCGAGAACTTTCCTTGGGCGTCACGGCCGTACCCGACAGAAAGGATCAGGACGTCCCGTTCGTCGCCCTGCACGCTCTCCAGATTCTTGACGAAGAAACCGTTCAGTCGGTCTTCGGAGAAGCACTCATCGAGGTCGGGCCGACTCCGGCGTGCCACGTCCACGGCGTCCTGGATCGCGACGGCCTGCGGCTGGGACAGCGCGACCACACCCAGCGACCTGCCCTTGCGCGTACTGAAGTGGTGGATAACCCGGCGGGCCACCTCCTCAGCTTCCCCAGGGTTGTTCCGAGCGGCAGACCCCGGACGGTAGACGCCTTCCCTGGCGCGATAGAAGGCGACACCGACATCCGGACCCTCGGCATGGGCCCCTGGGAACGTGGTCATCGACTCGTCGTAGAATTCCCTGTTGCTGAATGCGATCAGGGCCTCGTGTCGGCTGCGGTAGTGCCAGCGCAGCGACAAACTGGCCAGCAGCCCGCTCGCCTTGCACAGATCCAGCACGGAGCGGAACTGATCGGGCGCCTCATCGTCATCGCTGTCCTCCTCGTCATCACCTGTGGAGGAGAAGAACTCGGTGGGTGGGAGCTGCTTCTGGTCACCGGCCACGATCAGCGCCCGACCACGGTAGACACAGTTGATGGCGTCCTGCGGCAGCACCTGCGACGCCTCGTCAAAGATCACCACATCGAAAACGAGGTCAGGCGGCAAAAACCGGCTGACCGTAAGCGGGCTCATCATGAAGCACGGCTTGATCAGCGGCACCGTCTCCCTGGCCGACTCCAAAAGCTCCCGCACCGGCTTGTGCCGACTCTTCTTCTCGCCCTCTCGCCTGAGCAACGCCGCACCCGGCGAGTCCATGGTCCGGGGGCGGCGGGCGTCACACGTCTGGATGACGCGGGCACGGGCGTAATTGGCCAGTCTCACGTCCAATTCCCGGAAGTCGGCCACCAGGTCGTCGCGGTCCGCTGATCGGGGGGTTCCCAGCCGTGGATCACCGGACAATTGAAGATCAGCCCAGGCGCGGAGAGCCGCACGTTCGACCAGCGCCGGGAAGTCGGCCGGAGCAACCCCGCGACGCACCGCCCGGTCCACCAGATCACCTAGGCCCAGATAGTCCAGGGCACAGCGGCCTTTGTCGTAGGCACGCCACTCGTCAGGGCCGCCCGGATCGCCGTCCAGAACCGCGAGCACGCTCAAGGTCGCATCCTGGCCGCGGGAGAAAGACCTACGGAGTTGCTCCGCACGTTCCGGACGAAACAGATCCGCCAACGCCTCTCTCGCCCGCGCCCATGCGTCTGCAGCCGCTTCCAGTTCGGTGTCGGCTTCCGTGTGATACAGGATCTTGGCGGCCGACGCACTCAGAGTCGCCGTGCCCTTAAGCCCGCACGCCTTGCGCAGAGTAGTAATCCAGTCGAGGGCGGCAGTCAGGTCGGATGCGCTGGTGCTCCGGCCCGTGTACAGGTCCCCGAGCAGTGCCCGGTCATCTTCCGCTCTGGACTCGAACTCCACTCCAGCAGTACGCGCCGCCCGTACGGCATGCACACCGGCGCGTGCTGCAGAGAGAGTCCAAGCGCCCACCGCCGCTGACGCCGCCCCGCTCGCGACGGCCGTTTCCTCCACCATCCGGATCAGCCGCTCAGCCGCCCGCAGAGGTGCAACATGTGCACGGCTCCACTTCGCAGCAGCTGCGAGGCTCCCCACTTCCAATTCATACGATGGCCCGGGCGCAGGTGGAAGCACCAGGGAGTCCCGCCACTCGGCCAGCCGGGCAGCTGCCCGTTCAGCGGTGTTCCTCGCCGCAGGGCGCGGTTGCCCTCCGGAAGCCACCTCGCGCGCCAGAGCATCCTGGTTCACCACTCGGGGAGCGAGCCTGAGGATGTCGTCGGCTCGTGCGATCAGGGAATCCAGGCCATCAAAATCGGTGTCCTCGCCCCGCCAGTGCCGGCCAAGGACAGACGCATGGCGACTGGTCTCAGCATTCAGTGTCCGTGCCGCCTGCTGCCAAGCCACTGCCGCCGGCAGCGCGGCCACAACCGCCTTGCCGCATTTACCGCCCTCAGGCAGAAGCGACCTGACCAACCGTCGGTCGGCCCGACACGTCGAGGACAGCCTTGCGGTGAAGGACCGGTGCACGGTGGCAAAGCGGTGCGTGACCTCCTCGAGAGACTCCTCCTGCAACACCCGGTCCGTGAAGACCCCTTCGGCCTTCCCCCGAGCCGCACGCAGCCGCATCACCGCTTCACGCAGCACCTGTGCTGCAGCCCTGGCGTCGGCCACTCCCTCACGGGTAAGCCATGCCAGCAGCGGTTTAGCATCATCGGGATACCCGGCAAGAGTGGCGAGGCGGCCCAAACGAAGGGCGTCATCGCAGGACTCGGGGGCAGGCAGGCCATACATGGCGGCAACGGCCGCCAACGACTGGACCGCCTCATCGAGTGCCACGGCGTCTGCCTCAAGGCGGTCACCGAGCTCACGGGCCGCGTCCGCAGTGAGCACGCTGATATCGATGGCCGCGGGCACCAGAGCCGTCAAAGCGGTCTCCTCCGTGCTCGGCGCGGGATCCGCCTCGGCCGGCAACCGATCCCATGCCGCGCCGAGAGTCAGTTCCGCCGACCGTTCGGCTTCGATCACCTTCTCGCAACGGCGCTGGAAGCCCGTCACTACTGTCACCAGACGTTGGTGATCGGCAGTCAGCCAGGGGCCCGGCAGTGCCGGCCGAGCGCCCGCGACCTGCAGCAGCGCAGTCAGCCGAACGGTGTCACGCACTCCCTCCCAAGCAAGCTCAGCGAGGAGATCCGTGTGCGGCTGCAGCCTCGTATCGAGTTCGCCGAGAGCTTCCGTGGCGAGTTCGAGCGTCTGCAGCGGGTTACCAACGCCTGTCAGCCCGTACCAGGTGAAGGCCGCACCCTCCAAAGCCGGACGCCACGACCTGCTGACCTGGCGGGCTGCCACAATCGCCTGGTCGAGTCCCTCGGCCGTGAGCACCGCCGCGTCGAAAGCCGGGTTCACAGGCAGCGCATGAGAACCGTTCAGCAGTGAAATCCTGCCCAAGACATCGTGCAGGCTCATACCGAGCCCGGACCGGGGCTCGTTCATCGCCGCCCCGTACCCCGATAGTTCCTGGCGTAGTTGTCGAGCGCGCTGAAGGTCCGCCCGGGCACCCCCCGACAAGGTGCGGCGAGGCGCTTGCAACGCCCGGCCGAGTTCCTGCGCCACCTGCTTCCGGCCCGTGCTGTTGCTGTGCAAAGCCAGAACGTAGTCATCGAGACCGACGTCACTCAGCCGGTTGCGGACCACGTCCAGAGCGGCCGCCTTCTCGCTGACGAACAGCACGGTATGGCCCTTCTCCAACAGACCCGCGATCATATTGGTGATCGTCTGGCTCTTGCCGGTGCCGGGCGGCCCGTCCATCACGAAGCTGCGGCCCTCCAACGCAGCAGCGACGCACTGCCGCTGGGAAGAGTCCGCATCGAGCACCAACGGGGCAATTTCCGGCGGCTGGATCTCGTCGATACGATCGACGCCCGCCGGTTCGAAGGCAAAGGTCCCAGGCGCGATGCCAGAGTCGGCTCCGAGTCCAATGGCGCGCACGAGGGCGCTGGCCTGCACCCGGCCTGCATTGTCCAGGAGGTCCCGATACATGACCTCCTTGCTCGAGTTGAACGTGTCCAGCACAACCCGATTCGTGACCTTCCAGCCCCGCATGCCCGCCACCGCACGCCGAACCTGCGCGATCAGGGCTGGAATGTCACGTTGCTCCACCTGTTCCACACGTGGCCAGTCAACGCCCAACTCGCCCATTTTGATGGCGAGGGCAGGATTGAGCGCCGGCTCCTCATCTGTATTGGCCTTCAGGACGTACGAGTCCCCGCGTCGCCGTTCCAGCATGACCGGCACCATCACCAACGGCGAACTGAAACTCTTCTCGGCAGACGCGGCCGGCGTCCAATCCAAAAAGCCCACACCGAGATGAAGCACCCACAGTCCGTAGTCGTTGTACTTCTCCCGCGCAACCAAGGCGAGGCGACGCAGATGCCGGTCTTGTTCAGCCTGCGTGGCCTTGGACGTCGTAACCTTTACAGCCGGGCGGTTGCTGCCGACTCCTGCCCGCGACGCGGGAGTGTCGAGCGGCCGGGCGCCAGCGACGGAACCGGCCGGAAGCACCCTGGCGCCCTGCACCAACCCGTCCTCCGGCCCATCTTCGCGCACATCAGCGAACGCACAGCCACGGACAAGCCCTTCCAGCACCGTGGACAACCCGGGCTCGACCACATCCATACCCGCGGACGAAGGACGGCGCTGGTAGTTGAGCAGCCGGTTACGGAAACTCAGGTCGATGAGCGAGTCCCGCCATGAGGCGAGCAGCCTCTCCAGCCGAGCCCGATCCGTAGAAGACAGCCTGCCCTGCGCGGTCATACAGCGTAACTCCCTCACTGATGCAGAGGTGAAGGTAGTAGACGAAATCGGCCAAGCATAGCGGTGCAGCGCAACGATGTCTGGGGGGCGGTGCAGGGCCATCTCCCCGAGCAGCGGCCTTAGTTGCCACAGTGAGATCCGGCCGCGCCCCGAACGCCCGCCTACAGCGCGGGTGGGAACTCGGCCACTGAGCGGCCTCCTCCACCACCCGCAGCGTCCCCCCGGCCTTGTCGGGGTCCTGGTGGCTGGTCCAGCCGCGATCAGCACCGTCGAACACTTCCATGAACCGCACCCCGGCTTCACGGGCCCGGTTCAGGGTGCCCGCGTTGTAGGCCACGGCGCTCTTGCGAGGATGGCGGCCTCCACCCACGCCCGCACCGGCATCCGCGCCCCACCCCGGTAGATGACGTAGGTGAGCTGATGTTCGGCGGCCAGTCTCTCGGCCAGGGCTTTTGCCGCCTGCAGCGCAGTGGTGTGGCCGGCGGCCAGCAACGGCACCTCACGGCGTGCCGCATCCCGCACAGCCCGGTAGAACTGGGCGGCCATACGCTACTCCTCCTCCGAGCGGCGCAGGAAGTCGGCGTAAGAGTCGGAGGCCAGCGACTGCAGGGCCTCGGTGTGGATCAGCGTCCACGAGAAGTGCCCGCCCACAGCTGCGGCTACCGCCCGGGCGCCCTCCTCGTACAGGTGGGGAAGCTGCCGGGCCACGAACGCGCGCGCTTCGGTGTCCACACGCCGCTGGAAGTCGAGGATCGCGGCCTGGAACTGGGCGAGCCGGTCGGCGACCATCCGGGAGCGGGCGTTGTCACCGATCGCGGCCAGCACGGCGGACGGTGGGGTCAACACTGAACTTTAAGGAACAGACCAGCCGCCTCACCCAAGTGCCGTGGGGTGGGGCGGCGCCGCGCGGTCCCGCACCGTCCGTACGGCGCTCGGCCACCTCTTGGCGTTTGGTGGCGGTGGGCGGTCTGTTCCTTAAAGTTCAGATGCGGGGTCGGAACCGAGTGGAGGGGTGCAGTCCTTCCGCGGGAACCTTCCGCGGAATCCGCCACGCACCGGCCGGACCGGGAGAATCCTGACGAGTGCAACGACGGTGAGCTGCTTCTGCGGAACGCTGCGCACCACCGACACCGAGGGAGACACACATGGGGCGGGTCAAGACACGCAAGGGGGAGACGTCGGGCGTACGCCCGGCTCGTGTCGGAGAGGGCGACGCCGTCCGGAACCTGCTCGCGGAAGTGGCCCGGGATGAACAGGACCGGATGCAGCTGGCAGCGTCCTGCCAGCTGCTCGACAACGGGGTCGACACGGCCCGGTTCGCCGAGCCGTTCCGCATTCTGGTCTTCGAGCGGCGCCGCACACTGCTGGGCGCGGTGCTGGTGCAGGCTGGCAGCCTCGGCTCGAAGCCGGGCGACCACCTGGCCGAGCTGGAAGCGCACCAGAACCTGTACGCCCAGCAGACTGGTATGCAGGCCAAGATGTTCGCCCGGGTCAACGCGGTCACCGCGCACCGGGCCTTCATGACCGTGACGCCCGCCTCCCGCGGACAGGGCATCGGCCGGCAGCTGGTCCGTGCAGCCGCCGACATCGAGCGCCACCGCGGCCGCCGCATGCTGACCGGCTACGTGTGGGACGACGATCTGGCGCGCATGTACGAGCAGTGGGGGTTCATCGTCTCCCCGCCGGAGACGGCCGGGTTCTCCCTGCGGGAGAAGGTCGGCAACCTGTACGCGCCCTCCGCTGCCGCGCTCAGCCTGACGGAGGGCTCCCGCCTGATCGTGCTTGGCGCGCAGCTGGGCGACGGCGGCGTCCAGATAGCGGGTGTTCCACAGCACGACCGCGTTGAGGACGAGGCCGAGGGCGGCGAGCTGGTCTTATCCGAACTAGCCCAGCTCGGCGGCAGGTCCGCCTGCGAGCAGTCGTTCACCACGGAAGTAGTGGTTAAGAAGTTGGGTGGACGGGTTCCGTCGGACGTGTCGCGCACGTCGTCCGCACGCTTCGCGGTCTTACTGGGAGAACGCGTAGGCCCGAACGGGGTCGAGGTGTAGTTCGAAGGGCCCGAAACAGTCGGCCGCGAGGGTCGCGACCGGAGCGCCGCAGGGGCACGGGTGTGAGTAGTTGAGGTACAGGAAATCCCGGTGAGAACGATCATGGGCTTGATCAGCGAGTTCTCTACGTCTCGAACGTGAGCTGTCCGGAGGCTTCGAGCGCTGCGCGGCGGGCTTCGGCCCGGGTGCGGGCGTAGTGGTCCTGGTCGTAGTGCGGGTCCAGGTGAGCCCAAAAGCGGCAGTGGGGTGATCTTGAGCAGGTGGGCTGTGGGGCTTCGGCCCGACGAGCGTTGTCTCCGCAGGCCACGGCTACGGGTGCACCGTGGACGGCCAACACCGTAGCCAAGGCGCAACGCCGCCTCAGCGCCCCGGCTACACTCCGACTTCATGACGACGATCTACAAGACCCAGGAGTGGAAAGGCCACGGGAAGCAGAACTACTACTGGAACGAGTACAGGCTCGAAGGCGACACCGTCGTCAAGTACAAGTGCCACCGGCAGAAGTTCTTCGACGGCGATGAGAACACCTGGCAGGAGGACGAATCGTTCCAGGAGTCCTGGGGACTTGACGAGCCGAGCATGCCCGACTGGCTGAGGCGGTATCTCTGATCGCGGGTGTCGGGCGGGGTGCGCGGGTTTCTTCGGGATGCGGGCAGCGGTGATCGCCGGGTGGCCGTCCGGTGCGGGGTCTCCGAGGTCTTTCGGGTTGTGGGTGGACAGGGCGGTCGCGCGGGTCAGGTGACCATGCGCTGTCCGGTCGTTGTCCACAGGTCGGTGAAGTCGTCCTGCCAGCGCCAGCGTTCGGGCAGGTGGAGGGTGACGCGGCGGGCTCCGGTCGCGATCCTGGCCGGCCCCGGTGTCCTACCTCTGACCCACGGTGCAAAGTGACCGTGATAGCGATGCCGTGGGTGCCCGGTCTCGGGACATCGGTACAGCGGTTGGCGCTGAGAACGATCATGGTCCGGGAGTGAGCGTGCTGACCCGGTTCTCGTACTCACGGCGGGCCTTGCGCTGAGCTGGGACCGCGGGGAGGCCGTGGCCGCCGTCGAGCGGCTGGCAGCGGGCGAGGAACTGGCGGTGTACGGAGGGCGCGGCGGTGACGCGCAGGGTGTAGCCCTGGCCGCGCCGCACGGTCACACCCTGGTCGAACGCGGCTCGCTCGACGGGGTCCAGCTCGGCGGTGCGGAGGAAGTCGGCGACCTTGCCCGGCATGTCGAGGGTGACCGGCAGCTCCGGCGCTGGACCCTCTTCCTTGATGGCGATGTGGTCGGGCAGGAGGTCGCCGACGGCCGTGCGGATCGCGCCGCGGCTGACGCCGTGGTCGCGGGCGAGGGCGGCGATCGAGCGGCCCTCCAGGTACGCGGTGCGTACGTCGGCGGTCTTCGTGGCCGCGACGGCGGGGCGGCGTCCGCCCTTGTTGCCCTTGGCCTCGGCGGCGCGCAGTCCGTCGTAGGTCAGCTCGCGTTGGAGGTCGCGCTGGAGTTCGCCGGCGGCGGCGAGGGTCTGGAGCATGAACTTCACGGTGGACAGCAGTTCTCCGGTGCGCGGGTGGCGGGCGGTGAGGTCCATGGCGGAGAACGCGCCGTCGTGGATACGCAGGGCGAGCTGGTCGCGGTGAAGGACTTCGAGGACGTCGAGGATGTGCTGGTTGCCGCGCACGAGACGGAACATCTCGGAGATGTGCACGGTGTCGCCCGGCCGGGCGTACGTGAGCAGTTCGCCGAACTTCGGGCGCTGGAGCGGGTGGAGGCGGCTGGAGGTGCCCGCCTCTTCCTCGAACACCCGCGGGGCGCCGATCCCGGCTTCGGCGAGGACAAGATCCTGGCGGGCGGTCGACTGCTGGTCGGTCGACACCCGCTTGTAGACGAGATTGGCCACGCTGTTCCCCGCTTCTGCCGCCGCATCGGACCTCGGGTGTCATCTAACCCTGTCGTCAGCCGCCATCGGATCTCATTGGATCGGAGCCGCCGTCAGGGCCCGGAAAGTCCGGGTCCATTGGACGCCCGCCGTCCCTGTCGTCATTCGATCGTTTGACGACAGGAGAGAAGCGGGGCAGGCGACCTGACGGCCCGGATCACGGCCTGTCAAAACTTCTGACAGCAACACCGGTTTCCTGGTCCGCTCCTACTCGGACCCCCACCCCTCCATGAGGCTGAGCTGCGTGCACGGCTGCTCTCCCAGTCCCAGCCGGACGCGAAAGGTTATGACCGTGGCTGACCTCCAAGCGGC
>NZ_JBSGDB010000203.1:0-15184 GCF_053602155.1 Streptomyces sp. NPDC004561 | reverse complement strand
GGCTGCCCACCGAGCGGGATCTCGCCGCGCAGCTGGGCATCTCGCGCAGCTCGATGCGGGAGGCGATCCGGGCGCTGACGGTCCTGGTCCTGACCTCGCTCGCCGCCCGCCTGCGCCCCTGCGTGGACGGGAGCCGGCTGGAACTGACCCTGACCGCCGAGGGCGACGGGGCGCTGCGCGTCGCCCTGAGCGGGCCTGAGCCGTGGCAGCACACCCTGGTCTGTTCCTCGCCCCTGCCCCGGCCCCTCCCCCGGCCCGCCGACCTGGACGGCGCCGCGCTCGCCGAGGCGGTGCTGCGGGCCGACGAGGACGTGGCCGCCGTGCTGGCGAGCCTGGACGAGACCGAGGAACTGGTCCGGTTCCACCGGGAGGAGCTGCACCAGACCAACCAGGGAGTGCTGGCGTTGCACGCCGAACTGGAGGCGGCCGCGCTGGCCCAGCGCGAACTGCTGGACGCCGAGCGGGCCGCACGCGCCGAGGCGGAGAACGCCCGGCGGCTGCTGACCTTCCTCGCCAACGCCAGCGCCGCTCTCAACGCCTCGCTCGACCACGAGGACATCCTGCGCCGGCTGCCCCGGCTGCTCGTCCCGGCGTACGCCCGGCACGTCGACATCTGGCTGGTCGACGACGAGGGGACGCCGACGGGCGGTCGGGCGGCGGCCACGGTGACGCCGGCCCGCACCGGGCGCCCGCAGCACGCCGGGCCGCACCCCGCGGGCCTCCCGGGCGTGGACGACCTGCCGGCCTCGGCCCTGTGCCCGGACCGGCCGCTGCTGTGCCTGCCGCTCGGCGCGCGCACCGCGCAGGGTGTGCTGACGCTGTCCGCACCGGGCGACCACTTCGACCCGGACACCACCGTGATGCTGCTGGAGCTGGCCCGGCGGGCGGGCATCGCGCTGGACAACGCCCGCCAGTACGAGCAGCACCGGGACGTCGCCGAGGAACTGCAGCGCGCCCAGCTGACCGAACTGCCCGGCACCCCGGGCCTGGCGCTGGCGGCGCGTTATCTGCCGGCGACGCACGGCCTGAACATCGGCGGCGACTGGTACGACGCGTTCCCGCAGCCCGACGGCAGTGTGCTGGCGGTGATAGGGGACGTCACGGGGCACGGGCTGCGCGCGGCGGTGATCATGGGACAGTTGCGCACCGCCCTGCGCGCGTACGCCGTCGAGGGCAACGGGCCCGCGCAGATCCTCACGCTGCTGCACCGGATGCTGCGCCATCAGCAGCCGGAGCTGTACGCGACCTGTGCGATCGCCCGGTTCACGCCCGGCGTCCCGGGTGTGGTGTGGTCGGGCGCCGGGCATCCGCCCGCGGTCGCGCGCGGCCCGGAGGGCGAGGTGCGGGTCCTGGAGGCGAAGCCGGGGATCATGCTCGGGGTCCCGGTGCCGTACGAGTACGAGGAGCACACCGTGGAGTTGCCGGCGGGCTCCACGCTCGCGCTCTACACGGACGGCCTGGTGGAGCGGCGGTCCGCCGGGATCGACGCGGGCATCGACCGGCTCGCGCAGGCCATGGGCGCGCTCGGCGCGGCGGACCTGGAGGACCTGGACGGGGCCGCCGACTCGCTGCTGAAGCCGATGCTGCACGACTCCGAACACGACGACGACATCTGCCTGTTGCTCTGTCGCACCCCGGCGTCCTGAACCGCCGTCCCGCCGGCCCCGCGACGGGGTCCGGCGGCACGGACGGCGTCACTGCGAGGTGCAGATGTTTCCAGCGGCGGGGTTCAGCAGCCCGATGAGGTCGATGCTGTCGCCACACACGTTGACCGGGATGTCGATCGGGACCTGGATCACGTTGCCGGAGAGGACACCCGGGCTGTTGCTGGCGGTGCCGGTCGTCGGGGTCGGGTCGGCCGCCTGGGCGGTCGCCGTGCCTCCCAGCGCGATGAAGCCTGCGAGAAGGGCCGTTGTGGCGATGCTGCGAATGCGCATTGATCTGCCTCACTGGTTGACGGAGGGTCGCGTCCATCACATCCGCCCGGTGCGCGCTTCGCCTCTCCGGTTACGCCGACGGGGTGGCCCCCGTCGGAGGGAACCACCCCGGGATCGCCGTCGGCCGCCGGACCCCTCGCTCAGGCGGCGGAGGGGAAGCGTTCCCAGACCCGGTGCGCGGCCAGGAGTCGGGTGAGTTGCTGCAGGACGGCCGTGGCGTCGTCGCCGGAGATCACCCCGGGGGCGTCGAGCGGGATGCCGGCCGCCTCCAGCGCGGCGTCCCCGCCCTTGGCGGCGCCGATGGCCTTGCCGTGCCGGTACGCCTCCGCCAGCAGCAGCCCCACCCGGGGGTCGGGGGTGCCCTGCTGCGTCGTGGGCAGACCGGCCTTGGCGTCGCGGGCGCCGAAGGCGTCGGCGCCGACCCCGGGGGTACCGGCCACCAGCAGGGCGTCGTACTCCACGGACCGCGCGGTGGCATAGGTCCGCTGGACGGCCAGGGCGTCCGGTCCCGAGCCGAGGGTGCCGCCGGTGGGTGCGACGATCAGCGGGACCATGCCGCCGTCCAGCACCTCCTGGCGCACGGCCCGCACGCCGTCGAGGTCGCCGTCGGGGCCGGTGATGATGCCGATGACGCGGCCGTCGGTGGGCCAGGTGCGCCCGACCTGGGAGAGGGCGGGGCTCGGTGCGACGTCGGCGAGGGGCACGGTGGGCTCGGGGGCGGGCAGGCCGAGGCCGGCGGCGACGGCCGTGCACAGCTCCGGGTCGATGTTGGCCAGGACCTGCAACCCCCGTTCCCTGATGGCCTGTTCGTAGCACTTTCCGAGTTCGAAGCTGTAGGCGCCGATGATGTGCTCGCGTTCCACCGGGCTCATGCTGAGCCAGAACCGGCGCGCCTGGCTGAAGTGGTCGTCGAACGACGCCGGCGCCTCGCGGACCTTGGTCGCCTCGGGCACGCGCACGGGCGCCTCGACGTACGCGCCCTTGTCGGCGCCCGCCGTGAACGGGCAGCCGCCGTCGAGGGAGTTGGGGCGGTAGGGGGCCACGCCCCGGTGCACGGCCGTCTGGTGGAAGCTGTCCCGCAGCATGTCGTTGACGGGGGCGTGCGGCCGGTTGATCGGGATCTGCGCGAAGTTGGGCCCGCCGAGGCGCGTGATCTGGGTGTCCAGGTAGGAGAAGAGCCGCCCGGACAGCAGCGGGTCGTCGGTGATGTCGATGCCCGCGACGAGGTGGCCGGGGTGGAAGGCGACCTGCTCGGTCTCGGCGAAGAAGTTGGTGGGGTTGCGGTTGAGGGTGAGCAGCCCGATCGGCTGCACGGGGGCCAGTTCCTCGGGGACGATGTTCGTCGGGTCCAGCAGGTCGATGCCCTCGAAGGTCTGGTCGGGGGTGTCGGGGAAGGTCTGGATGCCGAACTCCCACTCCGGGTACGCGCCCGCCTCGATGGCGTCGGCGAGGTCCCGCCGGTGGAAGTCCGGGTCGACGCCGTTGAGGATCTGGGCCTCCTCCCACACCAGGGAGTGCACGCCCAGCTTCGGCTTCCAGTGGAACTTCACCAGGGTCGTCCCGCCCGCGGCGTCGACCAGGCGGAAGGTGTGGATGCCGAAGCCCTCCATGGTGCGGAAGGAGCGCGGGATGCCCCGGTCGGACATGTTCCACAGGGTGTGGTGGGTGGCCTCGGTGTGCAGGGTGACGAAGTCCCAGAAGGTGTCATGGGCGCTCTGCGCCTGCGGGATCTCCCGGTCCGGGTGCGGCTTGGCGGCGTGCACGACGTCCGGGAACTTGATGGCGTCCTGGATGAAGAACACCGGGATGTTGTTGCCCACGAGGTCGTAGACGCCCTCGCTGGTGTAGAACTTCGTCGCGAAGCCTCGGGTGTCCCGGACGGTGTCGGCGGAGCCGCGGGAGCCGAGGACCGTCGAGAAACGCACGAACACCGGGGTCTCGACGTCCTCGGCGAGGAAGGCCGCCTTGGTCACGCTCGCCGCCGTGCCGTAGCTGCGGAAGACGCCGTGCGCCGCGGCGCCGCGGGCGTGGACCACACGCTCGGGGATGCGTTCGTGGTCGAAGTGCATCACCTTCTCGCGCAGGTGGTGGTCCTGCAGGAGCACCGGGCCGCGCGGACCCGCCTTCAGGGAGTGGTCCGTGTCGTAGAGCCGGGTGCCCTGCGCGTTGGTCAGATAGCTGCCGCTCTGCGCCATCCGCGCCTGGTCGGCGCCGGTCGGCTGGCCGGTCGGCGAGACGGTGTCCGGGCCGGTCTGGTCGGGCTTCGGGGGCAGCGGTTCCCGGGCCTCGGTCGGCTCCGCGACCGGCGGCGACTCGGGGCCCGGCTTGCCGGGGATGCCCTCCTCGGGGCCCGCGTTCTCACCCTGCAGGGCGCCCGCCACCTTGTCCGCCGCTCGCTTCAGAGGGTTCGTCTCGCTCATCACTACCATTCCTTCGCTGGTCACGGGGGCGGGCCCGGCACGGCGAGGGGAGGTCTGCGATGTGCGGTGGCCACGCCCGGGGCATACGGCCGACAACGTTCATCAGTTCGGGTGAAATCCGAATAAAAGGGGTCGGTCAAGTCCCTGTACCGAGGTCCCCGGGCCGGGGCGTCCGAAACCGGGAATCGGGGGATTTCCCGGCCGGGGTGAAGTCGGGCCGTCTCCCATAGAGTTGCCGGGACAGCTGGCCCGCCGGACGCACTGGTCCGGGCCCGGAGACCGGTCGGGCAGGGCCAAGTGCCCCCTGCCGGGGGTGCCTTCGTCAGGGGCCGCCTTCTTGACCCGGAGGGATCGGGCGAGCACCTGGCCACCCGCACAGGACACCCTAGGTGCTGCCCGGCGTCCCCGCAGTTCGGGACCGGCCGGTCAGGCGCGCGCCACCACCCGCAGGGTCCGGAGCGAGGGGTCCGCCGCGTCCGGGATCAGGAAGCCGTGCGCCACACCGCTGCGCAGGTAGTCCAGCACCTCAGCCGTGATCACTTCCCCGGGCGCGATGACGGGCACGCCGGGCGGACAGGGGCTCACGGTCTCGGCGGCGACGCGGCCGGCGGCCCGTTCGACGGACACGTGTTCGGCGGGCCCGAAGAAGGCGTCGCGGGGCAGGACCGCCTGTTCGAGTTCCAGCACGTGGGGCTCGGACAGGTGCACGGGCGGCCGCCGTTCGATCGAGTCGGCGTGCTCCACGAGGGAGCGCAGGGACTCCACGAGGACCTTCTCGGTCTCGTCGTCGTCGGCGTGGGTGATGGAGGCGCTCATCCGGCAGGTGTCGGAGCCGCCGGCGTCGACGTGCCGGTGTGCCCGCAGCCATTCGGTGGCCTGCATGCCGCTGATGCCGAGTTCCCGTACGTCGACGACGATCTTCATCGGGTCGAGCTCGGCGGCCAGCCCCTCCTCGACGACCTCGCCGCCCATCACGCGCAGCCCCGGCAGTTCCCCCAGCACGGCCCGGATCCGCTCGGCCCGGTGCCGGGCGGCGTCCAGGAGTTCGCGGCCCTGCTCGGCCATCTGGCGCCCCCACCCGTCCAGCGCGCCGTACACCAGGGTGGAGGCGCTGGTGGTGCCGAGCAGGTCCTCGCGCTGTTTGAGCACCTCCGGCGCCACCCGGTCGTGCTGGAGGTGGAAGACCGAGCTCTGCTCGATGGCGCCGCCCATCTTGTGGACGCTGGTGACCACCAGGTCGGCGTCGGCGTCCATGCCCCAGGCCGGCAGGTCCGGGTGGAAGGGCAGATGGGCGCCCCGGGCCTCGTCCACGATGAGCGGCACGTCCACGGCGTGGCAGGCGTCGGCCACTCCCCGGATGTCGGCGCAGGTGCCCCAGTCGGTGGGCGTGATCAGCAGCATGCCCTTGGCGTCGGGGTGCTCGCGCAGCCGGCGTCGTACGTCGTCGGGCTCGGGCGGATGCGCGAGATGCCGTTCGGTGTCGAACGTCGGCGAGACCCAGATCGGCACCACGCCGCGCCGTGCGTCCGGTCAGCCGAGCCGGCCGCACCGTTCCGTCGGCTCGGCCTTCTGGCCGCCGGTGTCGGTGTGGGTCCCGCGGGCGTGCTCCATGGCGGCGGGCAGCGCCCGGCGGATCACCTCGGGCAGCCGGCCGCAGGCCGGCCACCGCACCAGGCAGTGCGCCACATCGCGCAGTTTGACGTTGGTGTGCTGCGACACGTGCTTGAGGACTTCCCAGCCCTGCTCGGGACGCAGGCCGCCTATCGTGATGACGACGCCGATCGCCTGGTCGACCAGGGCGTGCGAGACCACGGCCCGCCTCAGGTGGGTCACCTCGTCCCGGAGCTCCGTCACCTGCTCCGCCCGCTCGTCAGGTCCGATCATGCGAATCACCTTGCGCGGCGTGGCCCCGCGGCGACAGCCAGTAGGCGAAAATCCGGGTAAGACGCCGTACAGAGAACGAAAAGTACCTGGTCAGAGCGGCCTTGGACGGGTGATTCCGGGGCAACTGGGGACCATGGAAAAGCTCGCCTTCGACAGTGACGATCTGGCGCTCACGGAGGACTTCCTCAGCCGCGCCTACGCCAGGATGCGCATCGGCAGCGGCGGATCCGGACCGAGCCGCGCGCGGATCCGCCGCACCGGGATCCCTCCGGTGAGCGTCGACGAGATCGTCCTGGACTTCGAGATGAGCTACTCGGTCACCCCGCTGGGCAGGATCTGTCTGTGCCTCGTCCACGAGGGGACGGTGCGGGACCACGGCTTCCAGGGCGTCGAGGACTCCTTCGGCCCCGGGGACATGGTGCTGTTCGCACCGCCGGACCTGCCGTACGCGGGCCGGATCTGCAACGCCCGCTACAACATCACGATGCTCGACCCGGAACTGCTCGGCCAGGTGGCCGCAGGTCCCGACGACGCCCGGCCGGTCCGGCTGACCGGTCACCGGCCGCGCTCGGCGGCCGCCGCCCGGCAGCTCAGCGGCACCATCACCCATCTGCGTGACCATGTGCTGTCCGATCCCGAGATCGCGGACCAGCCGCTGATCGCCGCCACGGCGGCACAGCACCTCGCGGCGAGTGTCCTGCACGCGTTTCCGAACACGGCCCTGACCGAGCCCACCGGGGCGGATCGCAACGACGCGCATCCGGCGATGCTGCGCCGTGCGCTCGCCTACATCGACGACCACGCCGACCAGCCGGTCACGGTCGCGGACATCGCCGCGGCGGCCCATGTGACGGTCCGCGCCCTGCAGTACGCCTTCCGCCGTCACCTGGAGACGACACCGCTCGCCCATCTGCGCCGGGTGCGTCTCGCGCACGTCCACCACGACCTGGTGGCCGCCGATCCGGGCAGCGGAGCCACGGTCACCGCGATCGCCGCCCGCTGGGGCTTCCACCATCCGGGCCGCTTCGCGGCTCTCTACCGCGCCTGTTACGGACGGGCTCCCCACGAGACCCTGTCCGCCGGCTGAAAAGTCCCGGCCGCGGGTAGGCCCGATCAGGTCGGAGGCCATGGAAGAGAGAGGACCTGGTCCGTTCTGTGGGCGTTGGGGGCACTGCTCCGGGCCTCTGAGCCCGGGTTCAGAGTCTGCGCCAGCGCGCGACGCACCACGAGAAGACGCCGAACGCGGCCAGCCCGAGGGCGATCGCGGCGAGCAGCCATGGGCCGGCCGGCAGATCGCGGAACGCGCGCAGCGTGTTGTCCACGCCCTTCGCCTCGCCGGGCTGGTGCCGGACGGCCGCGACGACGGCGAACACTCCGGCGACGGCGAAGACGAGGCCGCGCGCCGCGCCGCCGGTCACACCGAACAGGTCGGTGAACCGCCTGGCGCCCGGCGACATGTCACCCGTCCGCAGATCCTCCCGGAACTGCTTGCGCAGGGCCTGGATCGACACCCGCAGCCCGAGGACCACCACGGCGACACCGGCGATGCCCACGAGCCACTGGCCGCCCGGCCACCCCAACGCCGTGCCGGTGACATCCTCCGTGCGCCGGTCGGAGGACCCGCTGCCGCTGCCCCGGTCCCCCGCCGCGTAGGACAGGACCGAGTAGGACGCGAAGACGTAGAAGACGCACCGCCAGGCTGCCACGACACGCGCGGACGGTTTCCGGCCGTCCGGTCCCGCGCCGCCGAACACCGCCTCCGACAGCCGCCAGAGCGCCATGCCCACAAGCGCCAGGCCCACGATCCAGAGCAACGCCGACCCGAACGGCTTTCCGGCCAACTCCCTGAGAGCGCCGCCGCGATCGGCCTGCTGCCGGCCCCCGCTCCGGCCGAAGGCGATCTGCAGGGCGATCACGCCCACCAGAACGTAGATCAGTCCGAGAGCGGCATAGCCCGCCCGGGCAGCCACGGCCACCGCCGTGCTGCGCGCCGCGCGGCGGGCCTGGCCACGCCCCCGCAGTGCCCATGACTGTGCATCCATATAACGCCGGTGCCCCGGCCGCCGCTCCCGACACCTCGCGACGGCCCGGACAATGGCTGCCGGTTCAGACGGCGAGCGCGGGCGTGTGGCCGAACGTGGGTACCAGGCTCGGGTCGTTGAACGCCGTGATACGGGCGATGCGAGCGCCGATCAGGGTCAGGACCTGGACGCCGTACGCCTCGTACCGGCCGTCACCGGTGTGCTTGTGGACGACGAGGGCGGGCTGGCCGTTGGCGTGGGTGGGCACCATCCGCCACAGGTCCCGGTGGAGCACCCGGCCGGCCAGGAATCCGATGACGGCCCGTCGGCCGGTGAACCAGGTCGGGATCGGCGGCATCTCCATCTCGACGTCGGCCCGCAGCAGCTTGACCAGTGCGTCGGGGTCGGCTCGGGTGAACGCGTCGACGTAGTCGTCGAGGAGGGTTCGCCGGGTCCGCTCGTCGGGCTCGGCCAGATCGTCCTCGACCGGTCCGGCCTCGGCCAGACGGGCCCGCGCACGGCGCAGCGCGCTGTCGACGGCCGCGCTCGTCGTGTCCAGCATCTCGGCCACCTCGGTGGTCCGGAACGCCAGCACGTCGCGCAACGTCAGCACGGCCCGCTGCCTGGCGGACAGGAACTGGAGTGCGGCGATGAAGGCGAGCCGCACTCCCGTCCTCCTGGCCGCGATCGCCGCCGGGTCGTCGGCGCCGACCAGGGCGTCCGGCGCCGGCTGGAGCCATGCCACCGACGGCTCCCGGGCGGCGACGGCCACCCGGTGATCGTCCGAGGGCGCGCCCAGTCCCGACGGCAGCGGCCGCCGGGAGCGTGTCTCCAGCGCCGTCAGGCAGGCTCTGGTGGCGATCATGTAGAGCCACCGCCGCACCGAGGAACGGCCCTCGAACCGGTCGAACCCGCGCCATGCCCGCAGGTAGGTCTCCTGCACCAGGTCCTCGGCGTCGTGGATCGAGCCGAGCATCCGGTAGCAGTGCGCGAGCAGCTCCGGCCGGAACGGCTCGGCCAGGGCGGTGAACTCTGCGTCCGGCGGCTTCACGGCTTCTCCCAGGGTGCGGTGTGGTCCACTGTAGGCGGCGGCTCAGTCGATCGGACGCAGTCCCGCGCCGCTGACCTGGTACTCCGGGCCGCTGCCGGGGTCGCCGGCGATTTCCACGACGGCCTTGGCGACCTGGTCCGCGGTGAGGACCGGCTGCAGGCCCTCGACGAAGGTGTCCCGGTCGACGCCCTGGCGCGCGGCGTAGCCCGCGACCCCGACCGAGCCGACTCCGCCCGCCGGGGTCAGGCTCGGCAGCAGCGCGTGGAACCGGATGCCGAGGCCGGCCCGCCTCGCCTCGTCGGCCGCGTACCCGCGGAGGTACCGGACGGCGGCCTTGGCGCCGGCGTATCCGCCGCTGAGCGGGGAGCCGCCGAGGGCGGCTCCGCTGGACATCGCGAGGACCACGCTGCCCGGCGCCAGGGGCTCGCGCAGCGCCGCCCGCGTCCAGGTGAAGACGTGCCGGGTGTCGACCTCCCAGTTGCGGCTGAAGGTTTCCCAGGTCTGCTCGTGCAGCGGCGCCATGTGCGGCGCTGCCCCGGCGTTCAGGACGAGCAGGCGGGGACGGTGCGTGCGGATGACGTCCAGCGTGAGGGCTTCGTCGGTGGCATCGCCGGCGACGGGTGTGAAGCGCTCGCCGAGTTCGTCGCGTACGGCGTGCAGTTCCCGCTCGTCACGGGCGATGCCGATGACGGAGGTGCCCGCGGCCACGAGCGCGGCTGCGATCGCGCGCCCGAAGCCGCGGCTGGCACCGGTGACGACGGCGGTCTGGAAGGTTTCGGACATCGGATACTCCGAAGTGGTGGTCGGGTTCGGTCCGTATCAAGACCAGCCACAGGGGAGAAATCCGTCGCCGAGGAGGGGACGCGCTCAGATTCGCGGCGAGAGAGGCATCCGCCGGGGCGTGCGACCGCCGACGGGCGCCGCCCGGGCCCCGGGGCAACGCCGACGCCTCTTCGGAAACAGTGCGCTGAGCGTCGCGGCACGAGCCCGGGTGCGTACGCGGTTGCGCCCGCGGGGTCCGGAGGGACCTCGCGGGCGCGACGGCGATCAGTGGGTTCAGTGGGTGGTGAGCATGCCCTCGCGCAGCCGGGCGAGGGTGCGGGACAGCAGCCGGGAGACGTGCATCTGGGAGACGCCGAGGCGCTCGCCGATCTGGGCCTGGGTCATCTCCTCCACGAACCGCATGTGGATGATCTGCCGGTCGCGTTCGCCGAGTTCGGCGATCAGCGGCGCGAGGGCGTGGAAGTCCTCCACGAGTTCCAGGGCGGCGTCCTCGGTGCCGATGAAGTCCTGCAGCGCCGCCTCGCCGTCCTCGCTGCCGCCGATCGTGGCGTCCAGGGAGGAGGAGTTGTAGCCGTTGGCCGCCAGGCGGGCCTCGCACACCTCTTCCTCGGGCAGGCTCATCAGCTCCGACAGCTCCTTGACCGTCGGGGTACGGCCCAGACGGCTGCGGAGCTCCTCCGTGGCGCGGGCCAGCTGGACGCGCGCTTCCTGGAGCCGGCGCGGCACGTGCACGGCCCAGGTGGTGTCGCGGAAGAACCGCTTGATCTCCCCGACGATGTACGGGATGGCGAAGGAGGTGAACTCCACCTCCCGGGACAGCTCGAAACGGTCGATCGCCTTGATCAGCCCGATCATGCCGACCTGGACGATGTCCTCCATCTCCTCCGGCCCACGGCTGCGGAACCGGCCGGCCGCGAAGCGGACCAGGGACATGTTCATCTCGATCAGCGTGTTGCGGGCGTAGCTGTACTCGGGCGTGCCCTCCTCCAGCACCGCCAGCTGGTCGAAGAACAGCCTGGACAGCTCGCGGGCGTCCTTGGGCGGCACCTGGGCCGGGTCGGCGACTTCGGGCAGCTCGCTGGTCCGCGTGTCCGTAGCCGCTGTCCTCGTGAGCGCCATGGTGTTTCCCCTCCCAAGTTCGAAACCGAATACCGCCGGCCTCAATGGGCCGACGATCCGCCGCCTACCCCCTCATCCTGCACGTATGCGCACACCCTCTCCACAGCCTGCCACCCGGCCCCGGCGATGGGCAGCGGGTACGGGGTCCGGTCAGGGTGAGAAGGGTGCGGCGGCCGTCCGCGGGGTCCGGGGCGGCCCGCGGGAGTTCGCGCTCCCTCAGACGCTGGACCGGCGTGGAGACGTGGCTCTGGGCGAAGCCGGTAGCCGTCCGGCGGTGCGTCCCGGGGCCTGAGGGGGTCCGGTCCCGGGACGCGGAGCGGGCTACGGGAAGGACGTCACCTTGGACGGGACGGTACTGGTCCCCGAGGTGGGGGCGCCCGTGGTGTCGACGACGTGGGCGTACTGGCCGTTGCCGCCGAGGGAGATCACCAGCAGGTCGTGCATCCTGATGCCGCCGCCCACCGGGACCTGGAAGCCGTTGGACTGCACGATCGACGGATCGGCGGTGTAGTTGCAGTAACTGCCCAGGCCCCAGGCCTCGTGCGTGGTGACCGAGTCGGCGACCTTGTAGGCCGCGTAGCCGACGACGCCGTCGTGGGTGACGGCGGCGGCGTTCGGGGCGTCGTACGCCTTCTCGTTCTGGAAGAAGATCGTCCGGCCGCGCTCGCCGTTCCAGTACACGTCGTACTTGTTGAAGTGCTCGACGAACAGGCCGGTGGCGAGGACGTCGGCGCCGTTCACCCGCAGGCCGTAGTCGGCGCGGTTGGTGTCCCAGCCGACTCCGCTGCCGTGGTCGGCCCGCCAGATCCAGGTGTGGTCGATGATCGCGTCGTTGCTGTCGACCACCACCGAGTTGGTGGCGAGACCGGGTCCCGCGCCGCCGATGCGGACGAAGACGTCCTGCATGGTGGTGGGGTCCGCGGAGTGGTCGGCGGTGGAGCCGGGCCGGCCGATCCGCAGCAGAGTGTCGGAGTTGACGGGCCCGGCGTCGATCAGGAAGCCGGCGAGCCGCACCCCGTCGACGTCGGCCACGTGCATCGCGTCGACGCCGTTGTCCGGCACGAGCGTGGCGAGGCCGAGTCCGAGCACGACGGTGTCGGGACGCGTGACGTCGATGGTGCGGTCGAGGTGGTAGATTCCGGGCGTGAACAGGAGGTTGAGGCCCTGGGCGAGGGCTGCGTCGATGGTGGCGGCGGTCGCGCCCGGCTTGACGACGTAGAACTGGTCGAGCGGGAGGGACGTGCCCGCGTTCGCCGGCCAGGAGACACCGCGGGCGTTCGTGCGCCTGGCCGGCACGAACACCTTGTAGGTGGAGCCGTCCAGGTAGAGGAAGGGCTTCTCCCGGGAGACGGGGGTGGTGTCCAGCGTGGTGTACGGGCCGCTGTCGAAATCGGTCGCCGGGGCGCCCTGGACGCCGGAGAAGGTCATGTTCCACACGCCGTTGGTCCAGCCGCCGACCGAGCTGTCGCGGGTGTACCACTGCTGCTGGGAGTACGGGCCGACCGTGCCGTCGATCCTGGAGTCCGCGATGTAGCCGCCGGAGGCCCAGCCGTAGCCGTTCGGGGCGAGGTTGAGACCGCCCTGGACGTGGATACGGCGGAAGGGCGCGGCCTGGGCGACGGCCCAGCGGTCGGTGCCGTTCGACGGCTTGATGGCGAGGTTCTCCGCCGAACGCCAGAAGTTCTGCGTGGCGTTGCCGTTGAACCAGCCCGCGTCGACGGTGACGTCGCCGTTGATCTGGGTGTCGTCGGGGTTCGGACCGAGCCCGGAGATCGAGGTGTAGAAGCCGATCTGGGCGTTGATGCCGTTGTAGGTGCCGGGCTTGAGCAGGAACTGGTAGCGGCCGGTGCCGAACTGGGCCGACTCCTGCTGGGCGAAGACGTCGTCGAACCTCTGCTGGAGGTTCGGGGTGGAGGGGTCGACGACGATGACGTTCGGGCCGAGGTCGCCGCCGCCCTGGATCGGCGGGGTCCCGGTGATGCCGGTGTGGACGGCGACCTCCCACAGCGAGTATCCGTAGCCGGTGCCGCGGGCGGTGCCGTAGATCCGTACGTACCGTCCGGAGCCGCTGACGTCGTAGGACGCCGTGCCGCCGGTCGCGCCCGTGACGCTCTTGAGCGTGCTCCAGTTCTGGCCGTCGGAGGATGCCTGGATCTGGAAGTCCTTGCCGTACGCGGTCTCCCACCGCAGGTCGACCCCGCACAGGTCCTGGACGGAGCCGAGGTCGACCTGGAGCCACTGCGGGTCGGCGGCCTGGCTGGACCAGCGGGTCGCGCTGTCGCCGTCGAAGGCTGCGGAGGCGGGGGTGCCGGCGTTCTCGGTGGAGGACGCCGAGGCGGGCCTGCCCTGGGCGGCGTCGGCCGTGCCGCAGGTGGGCTGTGTGGCGCCGGTGCTGCCGAACACCTGGAACTCCCAGAGGGAGTAGCCCCATTGGGTCGCCCGGTGCACGCCGAGCATCCGGACGTAGCGGCCCTGCCCGGACACGTCGAGGGTGTCGGTGCCGCCGTCTCCGCCGGTGACGGACTTCAGGTCGGTCCAGGTGGTGCCGTCCTGCGACATCTGGACCTTGTAGTCCTTGCCGTAGGCGGTCTCCCAGTCGAGGACGACGCGGGTGACGGAGGCGGTGGCCCCGAGGTCCACCTGGAGCCACTGGTCGTCGGTGGCGGCGGAGGACCACCGGGTGCCCGTGTCGCCGTCGACGGCGTCGGCTGCGGTGGTGCCGTAGTTCTCCTCGGAGGACGCGGTGGCCGTCTTCCCCTGGGACAGGGGGGTTTCGGCCGCGGCGGCCCGGGTGGGGGTGAGGGGAAGGGCGATCAGCGCTGCCATGGCGGCTAGCGCGACACCCAGGGATCTCGGTCTCATGCGGCGGCTCCCTGCGGCTGTGGGGTCAGGTCACTCACCAAGTCGCCTATCCTACGACTTAGTTCATGCTTTGATTTAAGTGGTGAGCCATCGGGCCCACAAGACTTCGGAAGCCGAAACCTTCGGTGCGCGTACGCGCTACGCCTCAACTCCGGGCTTCGGCCTGGCCTTTGATCATCCTCAGGAGCGCGGCATGGGTCTCCGGATCGGCCGCGGCGATCAGGCCGCCGGCACCTGTGTGCACCGGCTCGCCGTACAGACCGGTCACCGTGCAGCCCGCGGCCCGGCACAGGGCGATGCCCGCCGCGAAGTGCACGCTGTCGCTGAGGTCGCCGTCGGTGACGTAGGCGGCGCGGCGCCCGGCCGCGACCCAGGCGACGGCGAGGGTGCTGGAGATCACCCGGGGCCGGAACCGCTCGGCGAAGCCGGGGTCGGCCAGGAGCAAGGCCGCCCGGAAACCGGGGGCGTTGGGGAACGGCGGGTCGAGGTTGACGTCCACCAGCGCGGACTCGGCCGAGGGCATCAGCTCCTCGTCGCCGCCGTCCGTGCGCAGCCGGGCCCGCGTGCCGTCGGTCCAGAAGACCTCCCCGCCGAACGGGTCGGCCGTCGCCGCGGCGGTGACCTCCCGGCCCACGCGCAGCGCCACGTTCACCCCGACGAGCATGGTCCGCACGGCGTAGTTGAGGGTGCCGCACAGCGGGTCGACGAGCCAGCGGCGGTGGGCGTCGGCGGCGCCGGTGCCGCCGGTCTCCTCTCCCGTCACGGCGTCGTCCGGGCGCGCGGCGCGCAGCACGTCCAGGACGGCCCGCTCGGCGGCGACGTCCGCCTCCGTCGCGAAGTCGCCGGCGGACTTGGCGTAGCGCGCGAGTCCACGGCCGTACAGGTCGCGGACCACGGCCGCGCCCGCCCGCGCCGCCGTCACGGCGAGGTGCGCGTCGGACTCCCCGTTGGTGATCGACATGGACGCAGCATAGCCATGACTCGATGACGTGCCACGGGAGTTGGGGACGCCCGGGCCCACGCGTGGCGGTGGGTCTTGCCGCAGTCGGTCCCGGCCCATATCCGGCTCATCGTGCTCCAGCTCGTCGTGCGTGCAGTACGTACCAC
>NZ_JBSGDB010000202.1:0-15209 GCF_053602155.1 Streptomyces sp. NPDC004561 | reverse complement strand
GCATCGCCGGCAGCGAGGTCCCGGCCTCGCGCCCCGGCCCGGGGGGCCGCAGCCACACGGCGGCCCCCTGCGAGGACCCGGCCCGTCCGGGCGGCGTACCGGGCCTGAGCGGCGCCTCGAAGGCGTCTCCCGCTCCCAGCGCCCGCAGGTCCAGGGCCACGGCGCCCCACTCCAGCCACTCCAGCAGCCCCGGCAGCTCCTCCGCGCTGCCCGCGGCCACCAGCAGCTCCATCCGGCCGCCCCGCAGGGCCACCGGAGAGCCCGGCGCGAGATGCCGCAGCGCCCCCGCGCCCGCCTCGGCCGGCACGTCCAGGACGTCGAACCGCAGCCCTGTGAGCAGCCGCAGCGGCCGTCCGGGCACGGTCGCCCAGCCAAGATCGTTCTCGTACCAGTGCCGGGCCCGGGACCAGGGTCCGGCCGCAAGTTCACGGGCATCCGGTGCGCCCGGATCGACGGACCGGCGGGGAAGGGGGAACGTGGAGGTGGTGGATACCGAGCCAACCATGCCAAGTGCAACCGGCGGGACTGCCCTCAAGTTACGCTGAGTGCCCCACTGATCGCGCAGAGTCCCGAAAAAGGGCGCGCGTGGGGCACGGGGAGGCGCAAGGTTGTTCGCCCATAGCGGAGGGAACGGGTGCGCGCGGCATGGAGTGTCAGTCCCTGCGGGTAAGACATGCCTAGTGGGAGGGGGCGACGCGCGGGAGAGGCCGTCTCACGTTCGCCATCGGCGTAGTGGCGAGTGGGGTAACTGCCTGGCCTGCGGGAACATCGTCTCGCACCATCGGGTTGGAGCAGATGTCGGCGTTCGGGGTCAGGAGGCCAAGGACGGTGTCGGCAGTTGGAATGAGCGGTCCCCGCTTGCGGGACTAAGCTGCGGAAGGACAGGGAGGGGAAGTTCCCCCCACTGCCTGACCGCTCTGAGGAGCGATTAACGATGTTCGAGAGGTTCACCGACCGCGCGCGGCGGGTTGTCGTCCTGGCTCAGGAAGAAGCCCGGATGCTCAACCACAACTACATCGGCACCGAGCACATCCTCCTGGGTCTCATCCACGAGGGTGAAGGTGTCGCCGCTAAGGCCCTGGAGAGCCTCGGCATTTCGCTTGAGGCGGTCCGCCAGCAGGTGGAGGAGATCATCGGCCAGGGCCAGCAGGCCCCGTCCGGCCACATCCCCTTCACTCCCCGTGCCAAGAAGGTCCTGGAGCTGTCGCTCCGCGAGGCACTTCAGCTGGGCCACAACTACATCGGCACGGAGCACATCCTGCTCGGCCTGATCCGCGAGGGCGAGGGCGTCGCCGCCCAGGTCCTGGTCAAGCTGGGCGCAGACCTCAACCGGGTGCGGCAGCAGGTCATCCAGCTGCTCTCCGGTTACCAGGGCAAGGAGACCGCCACCGCCGGCGGCCCGGCCGAGGGCACCCCCTCGACCTCTCTCGTCCTGGATCAGTTCGGCCGGAACCTCACCCAGGCCGCTCGCGAGTCCAAGCTCGACCCGGTCATCGGGCGCGAGAAGGAGATCGAGCGGGTCATGCAGGTGCTGTCCCGCCGCACCAAGAACAACCCGGTGCTGATCGGTGAGCCCGGCGTCGGCAAGACCGCCGTCGTCGAGGGCCTCGCCCAGGCCATCGTCAAGGGCGAGGTGCCCGAGACCCTCAAGGACAAGCACCTCTACACCCTCGACCTCGGTGCCCTGGTCGCCGGCTCCCGCTACCGCGGTGACTTCGAGGAGCGCCTGAAGAAGGTGCTCAAGGAGATCCGCACCCGCGGCGACATCATCCTGTTCATCGACGAGCTGCACACGCTGGTCGGTGCGGGTGCCGCCGAGGGCGCCATCGACGCCGCCTCCATCCTGAAGCCGATGCTGGCCCGCGGTGAGCTGCAGACCATCGGTGCGACCACCCTGGACGAGTACCGCAAGCACCTGGAGAAGGACGCGGCCCTGGAGCGCCGCTTCCAGCCCATCCAGGTCGCCGAGCCGTCCCTGCCGCACACGATCGAGATCCTCAAGGGCCTGCGCGACCGGTACGAGGCGCACCACCGCGTCTCGATCACCGACGAGGCGCTGGTCCAGGCCGCCACCCTGGCCGACCGCTACATCTCGGACCGCTTCCTGCCGGACAAGGCGATCGACCTGATCGACGAGGCCGGCTCCCGGATGCGCATCCGCCGGATGACCGCTCCGCCGGACCTGCGCGAGTTCGACGAGAAGATCGCCGCCGTCCGCCGGGACAAGGAGTCCGCGATCGACTCGCAGGACTTCGAGAAGGCCGCCTCCCTGCGCGACAAGGAGAAGCAGCTCCTGGCCGCCAAGGCCAAGCGGGAGAAGGAGTGGAAGGCCGGCGACATGGACGTCGTCGCCGAGGTCGACGGCGAGCTGATCGCCGAGGTCCTCGCCACGGCCACCGGCATCCCGGTCTTCAAGCTGACCGAGGAGGAGTCCAGCCGCCTGCTGCGCATGGAGGACGAGCTCCACAAGCGGGTCATCGGCCAGGTCGACGCCGTCAAGGCGCTGTCGAAGGCGATCCGCCGTACGCGTGCCGGTCTGAAGGACCCGAAGCGCCCCGGTGGCTCGTTCATCTTCGCCGGCCCGTCCGGTGTCGGTAAGACCGAGCTGTCCAAGGCCCTCGCGGAGTTCCTCTTCGGCGACGAGGACGCGCTGATCTCCCTCGACATGTCGGAGTTCAGCGAGAAGCACACGGTGTCGCGTCTCTTCGGTTCGCCCCCCGGCTACGTGGGCTACGAGGAGGGCGGCCAGCTGACCGAGAAGGTCCGCCGCAAGCCGTTCTCCGTCGTCCTCTTCGACGAGGTCGAGAAGGCCCACCCGGACATCTTCAACTCGCTGCTGCAGATCCTGGAGGACGGTCGGCTGACCGACTCCCAGGGCCGGGTCGTGGACTTCAAGAACACGGTCATCATCATGACGACCAACCTCGGCACCCGGGACATCTCCAAGGGCTTCAACCTGGGCTTCGCGGCCTCGGGTGACACGAAGACGAACTACGAGCGCATGAAGAACAAGGTCCAGGACGAGCTGAAGCAGCACTTCCGGCCCGAGTTCCTCAACCGCACCGACGACGTGGTCGTCTTCCCGCAGCTGACCCAGAAGGACATCCTGCGGATCGTCGACCTGATGATCAGCAAGGTGGACGAGCGCCTGAAGGACCGGGACATGGGCATCGAGCTCTCCCAGTCCGCCAAGGAGCTGCTGGCGAAGAAGGGTTACGACCCGGTCCTGGGCGCCCGGCCGCTGCGCCGGACGATCCAGCGCGAGGTCGAGGACACACTCTCGGAGAAGATCCTCTTCGGCGAGCTGCGCCCCGGTCACATCGTGGTCGTGGACACCGAGGGCGAGGGCGAGACCCAGACCTTCACCTTCCGCGGTGAGGAGAAGTCCGCGCTGCCGGACGTCCCGCCGATCGAGCAGGCGGCCGGCGGAGCCGGACCGAACCTGAGCAAGGAGGCGTAAGCCTCCGGCGGTTCAGCCGACGACAAGGGGCCGGTGCCTTCGGGCACCGGCCCCTTGCGCGGTTTCAGCGTAGGTCCAGGCTGACTTCGGCCTCCGGGAAGAGACCGGCATAGCGGGAGGCCGGGAAGGAGTGGCCGGGCTTGCCCTGCAGGACCACCGAGCGCACTCCTGGCAGCCGGGGCACCAGAGGGGAGAGGTCCTCGTCACCGTGCATCGCCGGGATCCGCAGCACCTCGATACCGGGCAGCTCGGGCATCAGCTCGAGGGAGTGCGGGAACTCCCGGACGATCAGCGCGTTCACGTACAGATCGGTCAGCTCGGGAAGCCCGGCGATCGCCTGCCAGTCGGCGACCGTGAGTTCCTTGGCCAGCGGCCCGAGGCTCAGCGTCCGAAGACTGGGCCAGTGCTGCAGTCCCCGTAGTCCGGTGCCGTCGGTGCTGTGCCTGCCGAGGAAGAGGAAGCTCAGCCGCGCGTCGACCGGCAGGGCGTCGGCCAGGTCGTTGCCCGGCACTTCCTGGGCGATCGAGAGGCGGGTCAGAGACTTCAGGGACCGCAGTCCCGTCAGGTCGGCCACGTCGGTGAGGGCGAGACTGGTGAGCGGCAGCGGGGACAGGCGGTCCAGGCCCGACGCTCCCGGACATTCCCCCAGCAGCAGTTGGCGCAGTGAGCTGAACGGCAGCAGGCTGCCGAGATCCGTGAGGTGGGGATTGTTCTGCACGTCGAGCGACACCAGTGTCTCCGGTGACGGTACGGAGGCGAGGATGTCCTCGACCCGGTGCGGGCCCCGGAAGGCGAGGCCCTGCCAGGGCCGCATCCCGGCCAGGGCCGTCCGCTGGTCAGGGGCGTAGCAGGACAGGAAGAGGCCACTCCGGTCCACGTGCTCCAGCACCTCGGACGCATACACCCCCGCGTCGAACCGGCCCCATGTCCCCACCAGTTGCCGGCGTACATCCAGGTCCGGGTGGTCACGGAACCGCCGCAGCACCGCCAGCGCCCCGTCCGGTTCGTCCGAGCCGAGGAGCGAGGCGGCGACCGTCACACCGTGGGCCTCCGCCGCGGTCAGTCCCTCCGGGCCCGGCAGCAGTTCGAGGACCAGAGGGCCCGCCTCGGCCAGTACGCGTGCGTCGTCCGTCGTACGCGGCGGGATCAACGCGGCCGCGCGGGCCTCCACCTCCGCCCGGACCGCCGGGTCCAGAGCTGTCGCGTGCTCCAGGCACGCCAGTGCCAGCAAGGTCAGCCGCGGGGTGTCACCCGAGAGCAACTGCCGTAGCACGGAGACACGTTCGCGTGGCCGGGCGTGGGCCACCGCCATGCGTATGACGTCCTCCCACTGGGCGTCGTCCGCGTGGCTGAGCAGCACGTCGAGGTGGCCCTCCTCCACCGCGTACCGTGCGCCCAGGTAGTCCTGGAAGGTGCGGTGGACGAAGTCGACGACACCGTCGGCCGGTTGACGGAGCAGGCCGCTGCGGAGCAGAAGTGTTCGCAGCACCGCCCCCGCGTCCCCCTGCGCCGACGCGACCGTCGGCAGGCACCGCTCCACGATGCCCTCGGCCGTGTCGGCGTCCATCTCCGTGCGGCCGCTCAGGACCAGCGCGTACGCCAGCCGCTGCAGCAGTTCCAGATGCGCCTCCTCACTCAGCTCGATGTCCATGCCGCGCTCCCGGTCCCGGCGCGCGAGCAGCATCGTGAGGGCCGCGTCGTACAGCTCCTTGCGGCCGGTCGGGAGGTAGCCGCGGCGCTCGCGGTGCAGGGCGCAGATCAGCCCGCACATCAGGGGGTTGGTGGCGAGCCGGGCCAGGTCGCGTTTGGTGCGCAGGGAGTCCAGCAGCGGGCCCTCGTACTCCGGGGCCCGTGCGGCCGAGTGCCAGCGCCCCACGAACGTCGTGACCTCCGAGCGGTGCATCGGCGCCAGGGTCAGTTCGCGGAAGCCCTCCAGGGCCAGCCAGTCGGGGCGTACGGCGGTCGGGCGGGAGGTCAGCAGCCAGTGGTTGCCGGGATAGGCCTGGAGCAGGGAGCGCAGCCAGTCGCGGGTGCGGTGACGGTCGGCGGCCGGGATCTCGTCCAGGCCATCCACCAGGACCAGGCCCCGGCCGGCCGTCAGCACGCGGTCGGTCCAGCCGTCCGGCGGGGTCAGCGGGCAGCTCACCGCCTTGAGGAAGTCGGCCGGACCCGGGAGCGGGCCCGAGCGGATCAGGGTGCGCAGCGGGAGCACGTAGGGGATGCGGTGGCCGTCATGGGCCGCCGTCACCGCCAGCCACTGCACCAGCGTCGTCTTGCCGGAGCCGGCGTCACCGCGCAGCAGCACGCGGGAGTCGGTGAGCAGCGCCTCCTCGGCCCGCCGCCGGCCGGTCCCGCCCATCGGGCGCTCGCCCGGCGCAGGGTCCGGCCGGGGGTCCTCGACCGCGGTCGCCTCCAGGCTCAGATAGGCCACTTCGAGGGGCCAGCGGTCGGGGGAGTCGCGCAGGTCGACGCCGTAGATGGTGATGTGGTTGTGCCGGTCGGCGGCGTACGGCAGGTAGCGGCGCTCGAAAGCCGTGTCGGCTGCGCCGGGGCGCGGGGTGCGGGCGATCAGCTCGTCGACCCTTGCGACGAGCTCCGCCTGCGCGCGGCTGTGTTCGACCAGGGTGCGGGCGACAAAGGTGGAGCGCCGGGTGAAGAACTCCAGGATCTGCAGACAGGCCCACTCCGTCGCCGAGTCGAGGAAGAAGGAGGCGTCCGCGGAGAGGCCGTCGGAGGCGGCCGAGCCGTAGTGCAGCTTCTTGGCCAGCTCGCGGTGGCCGAGCCGCACGGCCTGTACGTCGTCCATCTCCAGGTCGCCGAGGGCCAGCAGCCTGCGGGCGAGGGCGCCGGCGACGGCGGCCTGCTCGTCGGCGGGGAACGGGGCCTCCCCCGGGGACTCCACCGACTGCGCCACGATCCGCTCGGCCAGCCGGTGGACGTCCTTCTCGCCCAGCGCCCGTTTCTCGCCCCGGAAGGACACGAGCGCGGACAGCCGGACCGGCTTGTCGACCAGCCCCGCCCCTGGGCCGTCCTGGACGAACAGCTTCTTCACCAGTGGCCCGATCACACTGGAGGCCAGCTTGCTGCCCAGTACCGTCGGCTCCATCCGCCACCCCCGTGGTCGTAAGACCGCAGAACACCCTGCGGATGGAGCCTAACCGGACGGATCAGGCCGGGGTTACGACAACTGGCCGTTGTAGTCCGGCAGTTTGAAGGTCTTCTCGGCGTGGCCGCCCGAGAGGTCGGTGGCGCTGTTGCCGATGTTCGCGATGATCGTGTAGCCCTTGTTCTCGATGTCGACGCGCTGGGCGGTCTTGTAGGCGGCGACGTCCTTGAAGAGGTCGAAGAAGCCGCGGACGTAGAGGCCGGAGACGTCGTAGCCGTCGTGGTCGAGGTTCCACTCGGTGGGCTCCTCGATGATGCCCGGGCGGGCGGTGACGAAGAAGAGCGAGACGCCGTGCTCCTGGGCGTACTTGGCGACGTTCAGCACCGGCTTGTTGGCCGGCTGGGGGTAGTGGAAGCCGAAGTCGGTCTCCAGCGTGGTGTTGTCGATGTCGAAGACGACGGCCTGCTTCTCGCCCGGCCTGGCGGCGGCGATGCGGTCCTTCAGGTACGGCAGGGCCTGGTCCATGACCGTCTGGCAGTCCTTCTGCCAGGTCGCGTAGTCGACCTTGGCGGCGGAACTGCTCGTGGTGGCCGTGGCGTCCGCGGCATGGGCCGGGGCGGCCAGCGCGGCCAGGGCGGCCACGGAGACGGTGGTCACGGAAATACGGCGCGCCCAGGGGCGACTGGTCATCGGTGGGGGTCCTCTCACGTCCGTACGCGTGCCGGAAATGGCAGGTGCATGATCTGTGGTGAGGATGGCGCGAGGGGAACCGTAAGGTTACTGAACGGTAGGCGTACAGAGGTGTGCGTCACATTCGTGACGCTCACGGGCCGAACAACCGGCGATAAGCCGCAAAGGCGATGTGCGCCCATCGCGGCTCCGCCGTCGACCCGGTCGCGTTCCTGCGCGGCAGGGGCGTGAGGGAGTGACCTAGTCCGTCCTGCGGGCGTGCTCGTGCGCCTGTGTGATCAGGTCCAGGGCGACCTCGAGAACGGCCTCGCGCTTCTTCTGCGCGTCGCCCTCCAGGTCCTGCAGCACGAACATCCCGGCGTGCAGCGTGAACATCGCGCTGACCGAGCGCACCTGGTCGACGAGTTCCGACTCCGGGTCGATCAGGATGTCCCGCAGGCCGCGCATCCGGTCCTTGAAGGTGTCGCCGATGCGCAGCTCCCGTACCGTCGCCTGGTTCTCCTGCATGAAGCGGAAGAGGGGCTCGGCGCCGGCGAGGGCCTCGCTGTAGCGCCGTACGATCTCCTGCTTGGTCTCCAGGGAGTGCGGCTGGCTGCGGCCCCACTCGATCAGGTCCTCGATCGGTTTCGTCAGGTCCTCGAAGAGGCTGACGATGATCTCTTCCTTCGTCTTGAAGTGGTAGTACAGGGCCGCCTTCGTGACGTCGAGACGCTCGGCGATCTCGCGCAGGGAGGTCTTCTCGTAGCCCTGCTCCGCGAAGAGTTCGAGCGCGACGTCCTGGATGCGCTGGCGGGTGTTGCCGCGGCGCTGCTGCTTGGTGCCGTCCATGGTGACGCCCATCCTCGTACTCCTTGCGCTCCCGCGGAAACTTGCTTGCCGACCGGCTAGGGCCTCGACCAAACTTACTTGACGCCCGGCTAGTAGCGGGGCTACCTTACCCAGTGTAGTAACTAGCCGGGCGGCAAGTAAGTAGCTGCCGCAGGGGGAGTGGGAAGAGATGGCGGACACAGTGGAAAGCGCCCAGGAGGGCAAACAACCGAAGAGCGTGCGGGTGGTCCTGCTCGCGCTCATGATCGCGATGATGCTCGCCATGCTCGACAACATGATCGTGGGCACCGCGATGCCGACGATCGTGGGCGAGCTGGGCGGCCTGGAGCACCTGTCCTGGGTGGTCACCGGCTACACCCTGGCCACCGCGGCCTCGACCCCGATCTGGGGCAAGGTCGGTGACATGTACGGGCGCAAGGGTGCCTTCCTCAGCTCGATCGTGATCTTCCTGATCGGCTCCGCGCTCAGCGGCATGGCCCAGAACATGGGCGAGCTGATCGGCTTCCGCGCCGTGCAGGGTCTCGGCGCCGGCGGTCTGATGGTCGGCGTCATGGCGATCATCGGCGACCTCGTGCCGCCGCGGGAGCGGGGCAAGTACCAGGGCATGATGGCCGGCGTGATGGCGCTGGCGATGATCGGCGGTCCGCTGGTCGGCGGCACCATCACCGACAACTGGGGCTGGCGCTGGTCCTTCTACATCAACCTGCCGCTCGGCGCGGTCGCGCTCGTGCTGGTCTCCGCCGTGCTGCACCTGCCGAGGAAGCGGGCCAAGGCGGGCATCGACTACCTGGGCGTGACGCTGCTGACCGTGGGCATCACCTCGATCGTGCTGGTCACCACCTGGGGCGGCACCGAGTACGCCTGGACCTCCGCGCGGATCATGGAGCTGATCGGCATCGGCGTGGCCGCGCTGGTCGGGTTCGTGTTCTGGCAGACCCGGGCCGCCGAGCCGGTGCTGCCGCTGCACATCTTCCGCAGCCGCAACTTCACCCTGATGTCGGTCATCGGCTTCATCACCGGCTTCGTGATGTTCGGCGCGAC
The DNA here is from genome assembly GCF_053602155.1 of Streptomyces sp. NPDC004561. Classification (NCBI taxonomy): domain Bacteria; kingdom Bacillati; phylum Actinomycetota; class Actinomycetes; order Kitasatosporales; family Streptomycetaceae; genus Streptomyces; species Streptomyces sp. NPDC004561. The sequence continues at coordinate 6,084 of NZ_JBSGDB010000202.1, read as the reverse complement.
GCTGTTCCTGCCGCTGTACCAGCAGTCGGTGCAGGGCGCGTCCGCGACCAACTCCGGTCTGCTGCTGCTGCCGATGCTGGGCGCGATGCTCGTGACCTCGATGGTCGCCGGGCGGGTCACCACCAACACCGGCCGCTACAAGGTCTTCCCGATCGTCGGCGGCGCGCTCATGATCGTCGGCCTGTATCTGCTGTCGCTGATGGACACGTCCACGACCCGCTTCACCTCCGGCGTCTACATGGCCGTCCTGGGCCTCGGCATGGGCTGCCTGATGCAGATCACCATGCTGGTGGCGCAGAACAGCGTGGAGATGAAGGACATGGGCGTCGCCTCCTCGTCCACCACCCTGTTCCGTACGCTCGGCTCCTCCTTCGGTGTGGCCATCATGGGCGCGCTGTTCAACAACCGGGTCAAGGACGTCATGGCCGAGCGGGCCGGCGCGCTGGGCAAGGGCATCACCGAGAAGTCCGCGCAGCTGGACGCGAAGAGCCTGGAGAAGCTGCCCGCGGTGGCGCGGGAGGCGTACCAGCACGCGGTGTCCGCCGGTACGCACTCGGCGTTCGTGCTGGGCTCCGCGATCGCGGTGCTGGTGCTGATCGCGTCGCTGTTCGTCAAGGAGGTGCCGCTGAAGGGCGGTCCGCAGAAGCCCGAGGCCGGCGACGCGGACGCGGCTCCGGCGGCGATGGCCGAGGCGGTCTGAGCACTCCCTGATCCGCGTACTCCCTGAGTACTCACGGTCCGAAGGTCCCCGGTGGGTGTCCGCCCCGGGGGCCTTCGCCCTTTCCGCCGCGCGGGAAACCACTGTCAGTGCCCCGTGCCACCATCGGACCCATGGACAAGATCCGCCGTCTGCGGCTGGCCAAGGACGCCATGGACCGCGACTGGGCCGACCCCGGGCTGGACCTGGACGCGGTGGCCGCGTGCGCGGGGTATTCGCGATACCACTTCCTGCGCGCCTTCAAGGACGTCTACGGCGAGACGCCCGGCCAGTACCTGACCCACCGGCGGATCGAGCGGGCCGAGGAGATGCTGCGGAGCGCCGATCTCACGGTGACCGAGATCTGCACCCTCGTCGGCTTCAGCAGCCTCGGCACCTTCTCCGCCCGCTTCAAGGCCCGCACCGGACTCACCCCGAGCGAGTACCGCGCGAAGCACGTGGGCCGCGGCGCCTCCCTCATACCCGGCTGCTACGCCATGCTCTGGGCCGGCGGCTTCAGGACCGCAACATTCGAGAAGCGCGCCGGGCCCGGCCCTGCCTACGGTGGCGAACAGGAATCCCTCCCACCGCACCGCGCCGCCGACAGGAGAGCAGAACCATGATCAAGGGACTCGCCATCACCACCGTCTGGGTCCTCGACCAGGACCGGGCCAAGGAGTTCTACACCGAGAAGCTGGGCCTGGAGGTCCGTACGGACATGACCATGGGCGAGGGCGGGATGCGCTGGCTCACCGTCGGCGCGCCCGACCAGCCCGGCGTCGAGCTGACGCTCATGGTGCCGGGGCCGCCCGCGATGGACGCCGAGTCCGCGGAGATGATGAAGAAGCTCGTCGCCAAGGGGGCCCTCGGCGCCGGCGTGCTGGCCACCGACGACATCCACGGCGACTACAAGAAGCTCAAGGAGCGCGGGGTGGAGTTCCTCCAGGAGCCGCAGGAGCGCCCCTACGGCACGGAGGCGCTGTTCCGCGACGACTCCGGCAACTGGTTCTCCTTCACGCAGCGGCGTGCGGGCGACCTGGACATGGACAAGGACTGGGCCTAGGGCAGCATCGGGTAGCTGCCGGTGGCGGTCGGGGCGTGCTCCGGGAGCCACAGCACGGCCACCGCGCCCTCGGCCGGGATGTGCTCGGGGGCGCCGACGGGGCGGATGTTGCGGAAGGTCAGGCGGGCGCCCAGGACGCGGGCCTGGCCGGCCGCGATGGTCAGGCCCAGTCCGTGGCCCTGGCCCGCACGGTCCTTGCTGCCGGTGCGGAAGCGGCTCGGTCCCTCGGCGAGGAGTTCCTCGGGGAAGCCGCGGCCGTGGTCACGGACCCGGATGACCCGGCCCTCCACGGTCACCTCGATCGGCGGCCGGCCGTGCCGGGCGGCGTTGGCGAGCAGGTTCAGCAGCACCCGCTCCAGCCGCCGCGGGTCGGTGGTGACCTCCGACTCGTGCACCACCCGTACGACCACGTCCGGGTCCTTGACGGCCACGCGCCGGGCGACGAACTCGCCCAGCATGATGTCCTGCAGCTCGGCCCGTTCCGAGGCGCCGTCCAGGCGGGCCACCTCCAGCACGTCCTCGACGAGCGTGCGCATCGCCTTGGCCCGGTCCAGGACCAGTTCGGTGGGACGGCCCGGCGGCAGGAGCTCGGCGGCCGTCAGAAGGCCGGTCACCGGGGTGCGCAGCTCGTGCGCGATGTCCGCGGTGACCCGCCGTTCGGCCTCCAGCCGCTGCTGGAGCGCGTCCGCCATGGCGTCCACCGCGCGCGCGAGATCGTCGGTCTCGTCCCGTACGACACCGCCGATGGCGTCCCGCACCCGGACCTCGGTCTCGCCCCTGGCGACCTGGTTCGCGGCGGCCGCGGCCTTGCGCAGCCGCCCGGACAGCTGCCCGCCGATCAGCACGCCGAGCGCGCTGCCGACGAAGACGACCGCGATGGAGCCGATGACCAGGGCCTGGTCGAGGTCCTTCATCACGGACATGGAGCGGTCGGGCAGATGGCTGTGCAGGGACAGCACATGCCCGTCCTTGGCCGGTACGGCCGCCCAGATGTCCGGCGGCCCGCCGCCGCGGTCCGAGACGTCGCTGGCCCGGCGGCCGTCCTCGACCTTCTCCCGGATCGCGCGCGGCAGCCCGGGGTCGTCGATCTTGATGTCGGGAAAGTTCGACCGCCGGTACCGCTCGTAGTAGCCCTGGGCGAGCTGCACCCGCTCGTTGGCCAGGTCGCGCGCGTTGTCCAGCATCGAGACCCGGGCCGCGTTGTGCACGACCAGGCTCAGCGCGATCGCCACGAGTCCGGCCACCAGCGCGATCGCCGCGCTGAGCTTCCATCTGAGCCCGGTGTGCAGGCCCGCGCGTTCCATCCGCCGGGCCGGGTACCGCAGTATCCCCCGCATGCCGCCCCGCTCAGGCCTTCAGCTTGTAGCCGAAGCCGCGGACCGTCTCGATCCGGTCCTGGCCGATCTTCTGCCGCAGTCGCTGCACATGCACGTCGACGACCCGGGTGTCCCCGCCCCAGCCGTAGTCCCACACGCGCTCCAGCAGCTTGTCGCGGGAGAGCACGGTGCCCGGCGCGGAGGAGAACTCCAGCAGCAGCCGCATCTCGGTCGGGGTGAGCGCCACCGGCTGCCCGGCCCGGCGCACCTCCATGCCCTCGGTGTCGATGTCCAGGTCGCCGAAGGTCAGGGTGCCGCCGTTCACCTCGGACGGTCCCTCCTCCGGGTGCGCGGACCCGCCGGCGTGCCCGAAGCGGCGCAGCACCGCCCGGATCCGGGCGACCAGCACGGCGCCGTCGAACGGCTTGGTCACATAGTCGTCGGCGCCCGCCTCCAGGCCGAGGACGACGTCGATGGAGTCGGCGCGTGCCGACAGCATGATCACCGGCACGGTCGACTCGTCCCGGATCCGGCGGCACAGGCTGACCCCGTCCAGGCCCGGGACCATGACGTCCAGCAGCGCGATGTCCGGCCGGTTCGCCCGGAACGCCTCCAGGCCCGAGAGGCCGTCGGGCATGGCGGTGACCGCGAAGCCGTCCCGCTCCAGCGCGAGCTGGGTGGCCTCGCGGATGACGTCGTCGTCCTCGACGAACAGGACGTGGGTCTGGTCTGCCATCCCGGGTGCTCTCAGTCCTTGTGGTGTGCTCGTGGGGGGTTCAGTTGTCCGGCGCGGGTGTCGCGCCCTCTCCGGCCGACTTGCTGTACTCGTTGCGGACGCTCCGCCCGGGGGCGAACCGTCCCGCCTTCCACGTGTAGGGCGTCACGACCTCCCCGGACGGGCTGGAGATGGGGTCGCCCTTCTCGTAGAACTGCTTCGTCACCGACAGCTGGCCCTGGTCGATCTCCGCGTAGACCGGGGACTCCTCGGTCTTGAACACGTTCTTGAACGTGCCGGACTCGTCCCGGTACACGTACGAGCCGATACCGACGGCGTCGGCGCAGGTCAGGACGTTGATGACGACGTCGTCCACCGCGGCGCCGGTCAGGTCGCCGTACGAGACGTCGAGCGGGTACTCGTTCCCGCTGCACGGCTTCAGCTCGCGCTTGACCGTGCCGGAGACGGCGGGGTCCTGCCGGAGGAGTGCCACGGCGTCCACCCGCCGGTACCGGCCGGTCGCGCTCGGCGCCGGCGAGGCGACGGCGCCCGCCACGGCCGAGGCGTGGGCCGGACCCTCGTCACGGGCGCCCATGCCGCCCGTGCCGCAGGCGGCGACGAAAAGGCCGAGGGCGGCGATCGCGGCCACCGCCGCGATCACCGCCAAAGAACTCCCGCGAGTCGCTTCGGACCCGGGCCCGGTCAGGCCGCGCAACGCTCCCGCTCCTCACGCTCCAGCGCGCGTGCGTCCAGATCGCGGGCCTCCAGCTCCTCGCGGAGCCGGGCGAGCGCCCGGTGCAGCGTGCTCTTGACCGTACCGGCCGACATGCCGAGGGCCGCGGCCGTCTCTTCCGTGGACATCTGCTCCCAGTGTCGCAGCACCACGACACTGCGCTGCTTCGGTGCGAGCACTTTCATGATGTCCATCAGCAGGGCCCGGTCGGCGTGCTGCTCGGTGGAGTCCTCCACGGACGCGTCCGGCAGCTGCTCGGTCGGGACCTCCTCCAGCTTGCGGGCCCGCCACCACTCGGTCCGGGTGTTGATCATCACCCGGCGCAGATAGGCGTCGGCGAGCCGCTTGTCGGCGATGCCCTCCCAGCGGCCGTACGTCCGCACGAGCGCGGTCTGCAGCAGGTCCTGGGCGTCGACGGGGTCCGGGACCAGCCGACGCGCACTGCGCAGCAGTGCGTCCTGTCGGGTGCGGACGTACTCCTCGAATTCGAGCACCTCGCCCTGCGCCATGATCAACCGCCTCCGTTCCCCGTTGCTTCGGCTTATGCCTGAAGTCCCGCTGTCCCGCCGTCCCCGTGGTCTGCCGGGCACGCAAGAGAAGCTACGGAGTGGTTGTCACGGCGTTGTGCGCACCAGCCTGCGGCTAGCAATCGGCTATCCGTCGGTTGTGTAACGGACAAAGGAACGGGGTAAAGAGACGGGTTGTTATGTCCGTATATCGGGGCTTTGTTGATGATTTCGCGGGGCGGCGCTTCTGCAACAGAGGTGCGGTGACTGTGACTTGGCTGTGCGTCAGCTCAGCGGCAGCCGGTACATACCGCCCGGCAGCGGCTCCACCAGACCGTCCGTGACGAGCCCGTCGAGCGCCCGGGCGCGCTGCACCGGTTCGTGCCACACCCGGTCCAGCAACGCCTGCGGCACCGGCGTGTGCGCGTCCCGCAGCACGGCGAGCAGCTTGCCGCGCACCTGCCGGTCCGTCCCGGCGTACGTCTGCCCGCGCCGCGGCGGTCCCTGGTGCTCCGGCTTGCCGGCCAGCCGCCAGGCGCACTGCGCGGAGATCGGGCACCGCCCGCAACCCTCGTTCTTCGCCGTGCACACCAGTGCGCCCAGCTCCATGGAGGCGGCGGCCCACCGGGCGGCCGTCCGCTCGTCCTGCGGCAGCAGCTCACGGGCCAGGCGCCGCTCGGCCGCCGTGGTCGCGTTCGGCGGGTACTGCACGCCCGACACCGCGCGCGCCAGGACCCGGCGCACATTCGTGTCCAGTACCGGATGCCGCTGCCCGTACGCGAAGGTGGCCACCGCGGCGGCCGTGTACTCGCCGATGCCGGGCAGCGCCAGCAGTTGCGCGTGGTCCGTCGGCACGTCCCCGCCGTGCCGTTCCGTTATGGCGACCGCGGCGCCGTGCAGACGCAGGGCGCGGCGCGGGTAGCCGAGCCGGCCCCAGGCGCGCACCGCCTCGCCGGGAGCCACTCCTAGCTGGCGAAGGCCCGCACGGTGTCAGATCAGTCCGCGGCAACCGCGTAGACAGCCGTGGCAGTCATCTCGGCGATCCTCATCCAGG
>NZ_JBSGDB010000201.1:0-15211 GCF_053602155.1 Streptomyces sp. NPDC004561 | reverse complement strand
CCGGACCTCCCGCATTTTTCGCCCCGGCGTTTCCGGGGTGGCTTTGGCTGGACCAGGCCCTGCACTCATGTTCGCCCGTGTCACCCGCCCGGCCGCCCCGGGGGGCGGTGCGCCCGGGGTCCGCGAGCCGGGCAGGTGAGGGGGGTTGGGAGCCCTGCCCGGAGGGGGTGGTCACTGGTGAGTCGGCACGTGTTCGGCAAAATAGCGCGACATCGTTGTCTTATGGTCTGTACATGACTCTATCGCGGCAACCGACAACGATGTCAAGCTACTTGAGGTAGCCCGGCCGGGTGATTCGGCGGTGGGGCTGCAGAGGCGTGTGTGGTCTGCGTGGTACGAGTGGCGAACGTCACCGCCCCCGGCTTGTGCGACCTGTGGTGCGCGGCCCGTCCGTGAGGAGGAAGGGCCGCGCCATGGGTCTGCGACCCACGTCCCTGCTGCCGGCCGCGCTGCTCGCGACCGCCGGCGCCGCACCTCCCGTCCCCGAGTCGACCGAGGCTCCCCCCGGCCTCGTCAAGGACCCGACGCGCTACGTCGATCCGCTGATCGGCACCAGGCACGACGGCAACGTCTTCCCGGGCGCCGTCGTGCCCTTCGGCATGCTCTCCTGGAGCCCGGAGAACACCGGCGGCGACTCGACCAGGACCGTCGCGCCCGGCGGCTACCGGTACGACGCCATCCGCGTGCGCGGCTTCAGCCTCACCCACCTGTCCGGCACCGGCTGCGCGGGCGGCAGCGGCGACATCCCCTTCTTCCCGTACGCAGGCGAGGTCCACTCCTCCCCGGCGGGCGACACCGGGAACGCCGTCTACGCCGCCGACTTCGCCCACACCCACGAGACCGGGAGCCCGGCCACTACAGGGTGGGCCTGACCTCCGGAGTCACCGCCGACCTCACCGCCACCGCGCGCACCGGCTCGGCCCGCTTCGCCTACCCCGCCGGCGAGCCGGACTCCCTGCTGGTGCGCACGGCCGACTCGGAGCTGGGCTCCCAGGACTCCACCGTCACGATCGACCCCGCGGCCCGGACCGTCTCCGGATCCGTCACCTCGGGGGACGCGCCGTCCGGTACGGCAACGAGGTCGTCGCCAGGGCCGCGTACCGCAACCTCGCCGGCGCCGCCAAGGACCCGGTCGCGGCGTACGTCTTCGCGACCCGGCCGTACGAGGCCCCGGCCAAGCGGATCAGGAGCGTCACGCTGCCCCACGGCACCGGCCTGCACGTGTTCGCCCTGGCGACCGGCTGAGCGGACACACGCAGAGGGGGGCGGACCCGGACGGACCCGCCCCCCTTCGCTTTCCGGGTCAGGCCAGCAGCTCCACCTCCGCCAGCGTCGACTCGCCGTCGAGGACGAGCCGGTACTTGGTGTAGGTGCCCGGCGAGGCGATCGTGAAGGCCCGCGTCTGACGGTCCCAGGTGAACGACTCGCCGGAGCGGTGGTCCAGGGTCTGCCAGGTGGTGCCGTCCGAGGAGCCCTGGAGGGTCCAGCCGGCCGGTGCCTTCGTGTGGTCGTCCGCCGAGGTCAGCGTGTACTGGAGGGGCTTCACCGCGCCGTCGGCCGGAAGGTCCACCGAGGTGACCGTCGCGCTCGTCGCCGAGGTGTTGTCGAACAGCGGCCCGTCACCCTTCAGCACGTCCGCACGGGGCGTCGGCGCCTTGTCGCCCTGGGTGATCGAGACCGGGGCCGCGTCCTTGCCCGTGCCCCACGCCGACGGCTTGGCGCCCATGAAGAACTCCAGCACCCCGCCCTTGGACAGCAGCGAGTGGGGGAGCGAGGTCGACGTCCAGGGGCGGCCGTTGAAGGTCACGCCCTGGACGTAGACGTTCTTCGAGCTGTTCTGCGGCGCCTTGACGACCAGGTCGTGGCCGTTCTCCAGGTGGACCGTGGCCTGCTTGAACAGCGGCGAGCCGATGCTGTAGTCGCCGCTGCCCATCACCAGCGGGTAGAAGCCGAGCGCGGAGAAGATGTACCAGCCCGACTGCTCGCCGTTGTCCTCGTCGCCGTGGTAGCCCTGCCCGATCTCACTGCCGGTGTAGAGCCGGGAGAGGATCTCGCGGACCGTCGACTGCGTCTTCCACGGCTCGCCGGCCGCGTCGTACATGTAGGCGATGTGGTGCGCGGGCTGGTTGGACTGCCCGAGCATGCCCATCCGGACGTCCCGCGCCTCGGTCATCTCGTGGATGACACCGCCGTAGGAGCCCACGAAGTCCGGCGAGGCGGTCTCCGGCGTCGAGAAGAACGCGTCGAGCTTGTCCGCGAGGCCCTGCCGGCCGCCGTACAGACCGGCCAGGCCGCGGCTGTCCTGCGGGGCGGTGAAGGCGTAGCCCCAGCCGTTGGTCTCGGTGTAGTCGTAACCCCACACGCGCGGGTCGTACTTGGCCGAGTCCACCCGCCAGTGGCCCTGGGCGTCACGGCCCTGGAAGAAGCCGGCCTTGAAGTCGAACAGCTGCACATAGTCCTGGGCGCGGTTGAGGAAGTACTGCGACTCCTCCTGATACCGCTTCTCGCCCGTCTTCCGGTACAGCGCCTCGCCCATCCGGGCGATGCCGTAGTCGTTGATGTACCCCTCCATCGCCCACGACAGGCCCTCGTCGGTGTCGGTGCTGGTGTAGCCGAGGAAGGGCGAGGTGGTCATGCCCTTGCGGCCGACGCCCGACATCGGCGGGACGACGGTGGCGTTCTTCACGGCCGCCTCGTACGCCGCCTTCGCGTCGAACTTCACGCCCTTGACGTACGCGTCCGCGAACGCCACGTCCGAGGAGGTGCCGGTCATCAGGTTGGCGTAGCCGGGCGAGGACCAGCGGGAGGTCCAGCCGCCGTCCTTGTACTGCTGCACGAACCCGTCGACCATCTCGCCCGCCTGACCCGGTGTCAGCAAGGAGTACGCGGGCCAGGTGGTGCGGTAGGTGTCCCAGAAGCCGTTGTTGACGTACACCTTGCCGTCGACGATCTTCGCGCCGGTGTGGGTCGGGGTGTCCTGGCTCGGCATGGGGGAGAACGGGGACGCGTACCGGTAGGTGCCGCCGGCCTTCTCGAAGCCGGAGTTCGGGTACAGGTACAGCCGGTACATGCTGGAGTACAGGGTGGTCAGCTGGTCGGGCGTCGCGCCCTGCACCTCGACCCTGCCCAGCAGCTTGTCCCAGACGCGCTGGGCGTGTGCCTTGACGGTGTCGAAGGAGGTGCCGTCCGGGATCTCCTGGCGCAGGTTGTCCTTCGCCTGGTCGATGCTGATGAGCGAGGTCGCGAGGCGCAGCGTGACCGTGTGGTCGGCGCCCGCGGCGAAGCGCAGATAGCCCTTCACCCCGCTGGACCCGCCGTCCGTCACCGGCTTGTCGAACTCGCCGTACACGAAAAGCCGGGTCGCGCCCGCGGACAGCCCCGACTTCACGTCCGAGTAGCCGGTGACGATCCCCTGCTCCTTGTCCAGGGTCAGCCCCGCCTGCTCGGTGACGTTGTCGAACAGCACGCTCGCGTCGTCGCCGGGGTAGGTGAAGCGCAGCACCGCCGCGTGGTCGGTCGGCGTCATCTCCGCCTTGAGACCGTTCTCGAACCGGACCCCGTAGTAGTACGGCCGCGCGGTCTCGTTCTCGTGCCGGAACGGCAGCTCGCGCGCCTCGCGGCCGGTGTCCGGGGTGCCGGACGCGGCCGACGGCATCACCTGGAAGGTCTGCCGGTCACCCATCCACGGGCTCGGCTCGTGGCTCGCGCTGAACGCCTGGATCGTCGGCAGGTTGTCGTCGTTGTTCGCGTGCGCGTACTCGTACAGCCAGCTCAGCGAGGACGCGTTCGTCACCGGGGTCCAGAAGTTGAAGCCGTGCGGCAGCGCGGTCGCCGGGAAGTTGTTGCCGCGCGAGAAGCTGCCGCTGGAGTTGGTGCCCCGGGTGGTCAGCGCGTAGTCCGACAGGTGCGCCATGGGCTGCTCGGGCGCCACGGGCCTGAGGGCCACGTCGTCGATCCAGCCGCGGAACTTCGCCGGGCCGTTCGGGGAGTCGTACCCGACCAGGATCCGGTCGACCGTCTTGCCGGCCGCCACCGAGCCGATCCGCGAGACCACGTCGTTCCACTGGTTGACGTAGAGCGACTTCGAGGCGCCCTGCCCGCGCGGCGACAGCGGGAAGCCGTGCTGGTCCAGCGCGCCCAGGTCGCTGAGATAGGTGCCGTCGGTGAAGGCGAGGTCGAGGGAGACATCGGTGGCGTCGTAGTCCCGGTCGCCGTCGGCCATCGAGGGGAAGACGCGGTACGACAGCTGGGTGTCGCCGCCGACCTTCACGTTCACGTCGAAGACCTTGTTGTACGAGTACGCCCGGCCGGCCGCCGTGTGCCGTCCCGCGTAGCGCAGCGCCCGCGTTCCGGTGAACCCGGCGCGTGCCTTGGCCGTCGGCGAGGCGGTCGGGCCCTTGTCGACCAGGGTCAGCATGTCCTGCGGCACCGGGCCGCCCCCGCCGCCGGTGGAGAACTGCACGTCGGCGATCTGCAGGATGTCCGGCGCGCCGTTGTTCTTCGTCACCTCGAGCCGGAAGTGCTGGTACTCGGCCGGCTGGGCGAGGTCGTAGGACTTGGTCTGGAACCGCTCGGTGAAGTTCTCGCCCGAGCGGGTGTCGACGGTCTTCCAGTCCTTGCCGTCGGTGGAGCCGAGAAGGGTCCAGTCCTGGGGGTCGCGTGCGTCGTAGTCGTTGGCCGAGGTCAGCGCGTACGTCACCAGTTTGACCGGCTTGTCCAGGTCGAACTCCACCCATCCGGTGGGCTCGAAGGTCAGCCACTTGGTGCCGGGCTCGCCGTCGACGAGGTTCTCCTTCACCTCGCCCGCGCCCGAGTTCTCGCCGCTCGCCCGGACCTCGGTGACATGGTCGTTGACGTTGCCCGGTATCCCTGTGCTGTACCCGCCGTCGACGCCCGAGGCGCGCTTGGCGCCGTCCGGCCCGGTGTCGACCGTATTCAGCCAGTCCGGCGCCGGATCCCCCGTCTCGAACGAGGATGCGAACTCCCGGTCGGTGGCCGGGGCCTTGGCGGGGAGCGCGACCGCCGCGCCCTGTGCGCCGGCGGCCATGACAAAGGCGGCCGTGAGTACGACCGCCGGCCCCCATCTGTGCCGAGTTCTCCGCTGCATCTACGGATTCCCTCCCTGCGCCGACTGTGGACAACGTTGTCAAGTGCGGGGCGCAGGAACCAGTAGGTGGTCAAGTGACCGGTGATGTCAAGGGTGTTGGGTGTGGCATTCAGGCACTCATGGTGCGACTTTTCGCCTCGGGCCGTACACGGGCCGCTCATATTTCCGCGAGGTCTCAACTCGGAAAAGACCCATCGCGAACCCTGTATTCGATCTTGCTCCGCTGGCGGGAAGTGGACTATACCTGTCGGCGTTTCCTGCACGACCCAGCACTACCCGACCGCGGTGCCGGGGAGGATCCGGTTCACCGCCTGAGTCCTGGAGAAGGCGAGGACTTGAGCATGGGATCCACTGCGCACCACGACGGCGAGGGTGTCGGCCGCCGCGATCTGATCAAGCGGTCCGCCGCGCTCGGCCTGGTCGCCGCGCCGGGAATGGGCCTCCTCTCCGCCTGCGCGAGCGGCGGCGGGGGTGGCGGCAACTCGGACGAGGGCAACACCAAGGGGAAGGCGTCCAAGGACAACCCCTTCGGCGCCAAGAGCGGCAGCAAGCTCGACGTCGTCGTCTTCAAGGGCGGTTACGGCGACGACTACGCCAAGGCGTGGGAGGCCGACTTCAGCAAGAAGGTCGGCATCACCTCGACCCACACCGGCACCCAGGAGATCACCGGCAAGCTGCAGCCGCGCTTCAACGCCGGCAACCCGCCGGACGTCGTGGACGACTCCGGCGCCCAGCAGATCAAGATCGACGTCCTCTACAAGAACAACTCGCTGCTCGACCTCACCCAGGTCCTCGACTCGCCGTCCGTGGACGACCCGGGCAAGAAGGTCCGCGACACCCTGATCCCCGGCACCCTCGACCCGGGCATCCAGGAGGGCAAGGTCGTCGCCCTCAACTACATCTACACGGTGTGGGGCATGTGGTACTCCGGCAAGCTCTTCAAGGAGAAGGGCTGGACGCCTCCGAAGACCTGGGACGACTTCCTCACCATCTGCCAGGACGCGAAGAAGCAGGGCATCGGCGGCCTCGCCCACCAGGGCAAGTACCCGTACTACATCAACGTCGCCATCATGGACATGATCGCCAAGAAGGGCGGTGTCGACGCCGTCAAGGCGATCGACAACCTGGACCCGAAGGCGTTCGTCGGCTCCGACGCGGCCCAGGCGGGCATCGAGGCGATCTACGAGGTCGTCGAGAAGGGCCTGCTGATGCCCGGCACCAACGGCCTGACCCACACCGAGTCGCAGACCCGCTGGAACCAGTACAAGGCCGCGTTCATCACCTGCGGCTCCTGGCTGGAGAACGAGCAGCTGAAGCAGACGCCGACGGACTTCGACATGAAGTTCCTGCCGATGCCGCTGCTGTCCGGCAGCAAGATGCCGTTCGAGGCGATCCGGGCCGGCTCGGGCGAGCCCTTCATCATCCCGGCCAAGGCGGCGAACCTGCCCGGCGCCCAGGAGTTCATGCGGCGCATGCTCTCCAAGGAGTGGGCGACGCTGTTCGCCAAGGAGGCGAACTCCCTCACCATCCTGCAGGACGGCGTCGACCCCAGCGTCAAGCTCCGGCCCGGCACGCAGTCCACGGTGGAGGCCTCCAAGGCGGCCGGCTCCAACACGTTCCGGTATCTGTACCCCGACTGGTACAGCGAGATGGACACGGCGCTCCAGAACGCGTCCAATGAGCTGATGGCGAAGCGTATTCAGCCGAAGGAATGGCTGAAGCGGTGTCAGGCGGCCGTGGACAAGCAGGCCAAGGACCCGGCGTCGAAGAAGAACCGGCACGCGTAGGTCCGCCTGGCGTCGCAAGGGGTGCGGGTGTGTTCTCCGTGAGAACGCCCCGCGCCCCTTGCGGGGCGTCGGTGCCGACCGGAGAAATCAGGGGCAGGTATGCGCAAAGGGCAGTACCGGTTCGTCGCGGGGTTCCTCTTCGTTCCCGTGGCGCTTTATCTGATCTTCGTGATCTGGCCGTACATCCAGACGTTCGGCTATTCGCTGACCGACTGGAAGGGACAGTCGCAGACCTTCAGCTTCGTCGGTCTCGACAATTACAAGGCGCTGTTCCAGGACGACGTGTTCCTGGAGGCCATCTGGCACAACGTCCAGTTCCTGATCTTCATCCCGGTGATCACGATCCTGCTCGCCCTGTTCTTCGCCTTCATGCTGAACGCGGGCGGGCGCAGCAGGGCCGGCGGAGTGCGGGGTGTCGCCGGATCCTCGCTCTACAAAATCGTCTACTTCTTCCCGCAGGTGCTGTCGCTGGCGATTCTCGCCGTGCTGTTCAACGCGGTCTACCGCAGTGACGGCGGCGGTCTGCTCAACGGCGTCCTGATCAAGATCGGACTGGTCGACGCCCAGAATCCGGTGGAATGGCTGAACGAGCCGAACCTGGTGCTGTGGGCGCTGATGGTCGCCGTGATCTGGCAGGGCGTCGGCTTCTACCTGGTGCTGTTCTCGGCCGCCATGCAGTCCATTCCGAAGGACATCTACGAGGCCGCCCTGATCGACGGCGCGAGCCGCAACCAGTCCTTCTTCCGCATCACCCTCCCGCTGCTGTGGGACACCGTGCAGACCGCCTGGGTCTATCTCGGCATCGTCGCCATGGACATGTTCGTACTGGTGTCCTCCATGACCCAGAACATGGGCGCTTACGGCGGCGGTCCCGACCATCACAGCGATGTGATGTCGACGGTGATGATGCGCAACTTCCTCTATTTCGGGAAGAGCGGCTACGCCTGCGCCATGGGCGTGATCATGCTGCTGCTCACCCTCGTCCTGTCCGTGGTCACGCTGCGCGCCACCCGCCGCGAGCGCATCGAGTTCTGAGCGGGAGATACGACGATGAGTGCACTCAAGGAGACCGTCCCCGCTCCGGCCGAGGGGCCCGTGGCCAAGGTGCCCGTGCGGCCCGGCGACCGGCGCAGCGAGGGTGTGGTCCTGAACGTCTTCTCGCACGGCTTCCTCGCCCTGTGGGCGCTGCTGATCGTGCTGCCGCTGCTGTGGCTGGTGCTGAGTTCCTTCAAGAGCGACGCACAGATCGGCGGCTCCGCCTTCGGGTGGCCGCACGACTGGTCCCTCGAGGTGTTCCGGCGGGCCTGGAACAAGGGCATCGGGGACTACTTCCTGAACACCGTGATCGTCCTGGTGTTCTCCGTGCCGCTGACCATGCTCTTCGGCTCGATGGCGGCGTACGTGCTGGCCCGGTACCGGTTCTGGGGCAACCGGCTGCTGTACTACTTCTTCGTCGCGGGCGCCATGTTCCCGGTCTTCCTGGCCCTGGTCCCGCTGTTCTTCATGGTCAAGCGGCTGGACATGCTGAACACCTACCAGGGCCTGATCCTGGTCTACGTCGCCTACTCGATGCCGTTCACGGTGTTCTTCATGCACGCCTTCTTCCGGACCCTGCCCACGGCGGTCTTCGAGGCCGCGGTCCTGGACGGCGCCTCGCACACCCGGACGTTCTTCCAGGTGATGCTGCCGATGGCCAAGCCCGGCCTGATCAGCGTGGGGATCTTCAACACCTTGGGCCAGTGGAACCAGTTCATCCTGCCCACGGTGCTCATGCAGCCGCAGAGCGGCTCCGACCCCGAGCGCTATGTCCTCACCCAGGGGCTGATCCAGCTTCAGCAGCAGCAGGGGTACGCCTCCGACCTGCCGGTTCTGTTCGCGGGTGTGACCATTGCGATGATCCCGATGCTGATCGTCTACCTGTCCTTCCAGCGCCAGGTGCAGGCGGGCCTGACCTCGGCGACCCTGAAGTAGCGGGACGCTCCGCGACCGTCCGTGCGCACGCCGTTCCGGGCTCCGGGGCGGCGTGCAGACGTGTGTCCTGGTACCCGGAAACGGTTCAACCTCTTGACGGAAGGCAACCCGAACGGCTCAGCTTAGAGTTCACTAGTTGGACATACACGGGGCCTCGCCGAAGCGGCCCCGCGCTCAGGAGGTCGTCGTGGAGACTCCAGGGTCGCAGTCATCGCTGCACCGAGCCAACCTGGAGCGGGTCGTCCGGGCCGTACGCCTGGCGGGGTCACTCACGCAGGCGGAGATCGCGCGGACGACCGGTCTGTCCGCCGCGACCGTCTCCAACATCGTGCGGGAGCTGAAGGACGGCGGAACCGTCGAGGTCACGCCCACGTCGGCGGGCGGGCGGCGGGCCCGCAGCGTCAGCCTGAGCGGGGACGCCGGCATCGTGATCGGCGTCGACTTCGGACACACCCATCTGCGCGTCGCGATCGGGAACCTCGCCCACCAGGTGCTGGCCGAGGAGGCCGAGCCGCTGGACGTCGACGCCTCCGCCGCCCAGGGCTTCGACCGGGCGGAAGAGCTGGTCAGCCGCCTGATCGCGGCGACCGGGGTCGACCGGTCCAAGATCGCGGGCGTGGGGCTCGGCGTACCGGGCCCGATCGACGTGGAGTCGGGGACGCTCGGGTCCACCGCCATCCTGCCCGGCTGGAGCGGCACCAAGCCCGCCGAGGAGCTGCGCGAGCGGCTCGGCGTGCCCGTTCACGTGGACAACGACGCCAACCTCGGCGCCCTCGGCGAGCTGGTCTGGGGCAGCGGCAAGGGCGTGCGCGACCTGGCCTACATCAAGGTCGCGAGCGGTGTCGGCGCCGGTCTGGTCATCGACGGGAAGATCTACCGCGGACCGGGCGGCACGGCAGGGGAAATCGGGCATATTACACTCGACGAATCCGGCCCGGTCTGCCGTTGCGGGAACCGCGGCTGCCTGGAGACCTTCGCGGCCGCACGCTACGTGCTCCCGCTGCTCCAGCCCAGCCACGGAGCCGACCTGACCATGGAAGGCGTCGTACGGCTGGCCAGGGACGGTGACCCGGGCTGTCGTCGGGTGATCGCCGACGTCGGCCGCCACATCGGCAGTGGAGTTGCCAATCTCTGCAATCTGCTGAACCCGAGCCGGGTGGTCCTCGGCGGTGATCTCGCCGAGGCCGGTGAGCTGGTGCTCGGGCCGATCAGGGAGTCCGTCGGCCGTTACGCCATTCCCAGTGCCGCGCGTCAACTTTCCGTTCTTCCCGGGGCACTTGGGGGTCGCGCGGAGGTGCTCGGAGCGCTCGCCCTCGCCCTCAGCGAGATGGGCGATTCGACCCTTTTGGACGGCAGTCTGCCCGCGGCGACACCTGCCTTCACTTAGAGAACGGATGGCACCGTTGCCATCTCGTTAAGGATTTACTTCTTGACGTCGCACGTGTGGCCGAGTTGACTTCCAGCCACCTCGGCCGCAACGACGCGGCCTCGTCAGGGAGGTTCCTAGAAGTGAACACGCGTATGCGTCGTGCGGCCTTTGCCGTTGCTGCTGGTGCCATGGCCGTCTCGCTCGCTGCCTGTGGCAGCGCGAAGGAGTCCGGCGGCGGCTCCAAGGCGTCGTCGGGCTCGAAGAAGGGCGACGCCATCAAGGTCGGTCTGCTCCTGCCGGAGAACCAGACCGCCCGGTACGAGAAGTTCGACCGTCCGTTGATCGAGAAGAAGGTCAAGGACCTCACGGGCGGCAAGGGCGAGGTTGTCTACGCCAACGCCAAGCAGGACGCCAGCCTGCAGAACCAGCAGGTCGAGACGATGATCACCAACAAGGTGGACGTGCTCATCGTGGACGCCGTGGACTCCGCAGCCATCCAGAGCTCGGTCCAGAAGGCCAAGGACGCCGGCATCCCGGTCGTCGCCTACGACCGCCTGGCGCAGGGCCCGATCAGCGCCTACACCTCGTTCGACAACGAGACCGTCGGCAAGACCCAGGGCCAGGCCCTCCTCACGGCGCTCGGCTCCAAGGCCAAGTCCGGCAAGATCGTCATGATGAACGGCTCGGTCACCGACCCCAACGCCGGGCAGTTCAAGAAGGGCGCCCACGAGGTGCTCGACGGCAAGGTGAACGTCGGCAAGGAGTACGACACCAAGGACTGGAAGCCGGAGAACGCCAACTCCAACATGGAGGCGGCCATCTCGGCTCTCGGCAAGAAGAACATCGTCGGCGTCTACTCCGCCAACGACGGCATGGCCGGCGGTATCATCACCGCCCTCAAGTCCGCCGGCATCTCCGTCCCGGTCACCGGCCAGGACGCGGAGCTCGCGGGTGTCCAGCGCATCGTCACCGGCGACCAGTACATGAGCGTCTACAAGCCGTACGCCCCCGAGGCCGACGCGGCCGCCGAGATGGCCGTGGACCTGGCCCAGGGCAAGGCGCTCGACTCCGTCGCCAAGGACAAGGTCGACAGCCCGACCACCAAGCAGGTGCCGTCGGTCCTGGTCCCGGTCACCGCGCTGACCAAGGACAACATCAAGGACACCGTCATCAAGGACGGCGTCTACACGGTGTCCGACATCTGCACCGCGCAGTACAAGGCGGCCTGCGACAAGATCGGTCTGAAGTAAGCAGCCGCACGCGCCTTTCCAACTAGGGGAATTCACCCTTGAATCTCCCTAGCGGGAGGAAGGCGCCCACCAGCTCCTCCGGTGCCCCGCGCACTCACACAGCCCCGCAAGCTCGGCGCGGGGCGCCGGACGGATCTACCCCCCAAACTTCTGCACAACCTCCCGCCGGGTCAGGCGGCGAAGGAGATGGTTCACGTGTCCGCTACGCCCGTGCTGGCGTTGCGCGGGGTCTCCAAGCGGTTCGGTGCCGTTCAGGCGCTCACCGACGTAGAGCTTGAGGTCCACGCCGGTGAGGTGGTCGCCCTGGTGGGCGACAACGGCGCCGGAAAGTCCACGCTGGTCAAGACGATCGCCGGCGTGCACCCCATCGATGAGGGCGTCATCGAATGGGAAGGCAAGTCCGTCCAGGTCAACAAGCCGCACGACGCCCAGAACCTGGGCATCGCGACGGTGTACCAGGACCTCGCGCTGTGCGACAACATCGACGTCGTCGGCAACCTCTACCTCGGCCGGGAGATCCGCCGCCGCGGTGTGCTGGACGAGGTCGAGATGGAGCGGCGCTCGCGTGAGCTGCTGGACCAGCTCTCCATCCGCATCCCCAGCGTCCGCATCCCGATCGCCTCCCTCTCCGGCGGTCAGCGCCAGGTCGTGGCCATCGCCCGCTCCATGCTCGGCGAGCCCAAGCTGGTCATCCTCGACGAGCCCACCGCCGCCCTCGGCGTCGAGCAGACCGCCCAGGTCCTCGACCTGGTGGAGCGGCTGCGGGAGCGCGGTCACGCCGTGATCCTCATCAGCCACAACATGGCCGACGTGAAGGCCGTCGCCGACAAGGTGGCCGTGCTGCGTCTGGGCAGGAACAACGGCGTCTTCGAGGTCAAGTCGACCTCCCAGGAAGACATCATCTCCGCCATCACCGGCGCCACGGACAACGCCGTGACCCGTCGTGCGGCGCGCACCAATGGGGAGATCCAGAAGTGAGCATCGACAAGACCTCCACGCCTCCCGAGGACACCCCCGTGGACAACCCCGAGGCGGCACGCGGCGCCGATGTCGCCGTGGACCCCCGACTGCTGGTGCGCGAACAGGGCTTCGCGGGCTACATCACCGAGTTCAAGCGCAAGATCAAGGCCGGTGACCTCGGCTCCATCCCGGTCGTCATCGGTCTGGCGATCATCTGGATCATCTTCCAGAGCCTGAACTCCAACTTCCTCACCGCGGGCAACCTGTCCGACATCTCCGTCGCCATGGTCGGCACGGGCATGATCGCCGTCGGCATCGTCTTCGTGCTGCTGCTCGGCGAGATCGACCTCTCGGTCGGTTCGGTCTCCGGTGTCGCGGGTGCCGCGTACGCGGTGCTGACCGTCACGCACGGCATGTCCGCGTGGCTCGCCCTGGTGCTGTCCATCCTCGTGGGCACGGCCGCGGGCGCGATCCACGGTTTCTTCTTCGCGAAGATCGGTGTCCCGGCGTTCGCCGTCACCCTGGCCGGTCTGCTCTTCTGGAACGGCTTCATGCTCCAGATCCTGGGCGACAGCGGCACCATCAACCTGGACAGCAACGGTCTGGTCGCCCAGCTGACCAGCTACTACTTCTCCGACGTCGCCGCGGCCTACGGCCTCGCCGCCGCGGTGACCGTGCTGTTCTTCCTCACCTCCTTCCTCGGCAACAAGCGCCGCGAGGCGGCCGGCGTGCCGTCGCGGCCGCTGAGCGAGACCGTGCTGCGCACGGTGCTGCTGGCGATCGTGTCGTTCGCCGCCGCGGCCGTCTACAACCAGTACAAGGGCCTGCCGCTGGCCGTCGTCATCTTCGTCGGCGTGCTCATCGTCACGGACTTCGGGCTGCGCCGTACGGCGTACGGCCGCAAGGTCTTCGCGCTCGGCGGCAGCGTCGAGGCGTCCCGCCGTGCCGGTATCAACGTCGCCTGGGTGCGGATCTCGGTCTTCGCGATCTCCGGTACCTTCGCGGCGATCGGCGGTCTGTTCATCGCCTCGAAGATCGCCTCGGCCAACCAGGGCGCCGGTGGCGGTGACCTGCTGATGAACGCCATCGCGGCGGCCGTGATCGGTGGCACGTCCCTCTTCGGCGGCCGCGGCCGCACCTGGAACGCGCTCCTCGGCGTGCTCGTGATCGTCTCGATCCAGTACGGCCTCGCCCTGGAGGGCATCGCCTCGCCGGTGCAGTACATGATCACCGGTGGTGTTCTGCTCGCCACAGTGGTCATCGACGCGGTCACCCGCAAGACCCAGAAGACCGCTGGTCGCGCGTAGCGCTCCCGGTCGCGCGACAGCGCCCGGCGCCGAGGATCGTCCGCGCGGTACGGCAGATCTCGATGGCCTCGCGGACGTTGTTGAGCTTGCCGAAGCTGACCTGCTCGGGGCGCAGGCGGCCGGCGTCCATCCGCCGCCCCAGATGGTGGGCGAGCAGGATCCCCTTGTGCAGTTCGACCGCCATGTCGGCGAGCTTGGCCTGGGTGAGCTGGAAGCCCCCGATGGGCCGCCCGAACTGCTCCCGCGTCTTCGCGTAGTCCAGCGCGGCCTCGAAGCAGCTGCGCGCGGCGCCCATCGCGCCCCAGACGATGCCGTACCGGGCGTGCGACAGACAGCCGAGCGGGCCCCGCAGACCGGCGCCCTCCGGCAGTACGGCGGTGGCGGGCAGCCGTACGTCGTCCAGGACCAGTTCGCTCGTGACGGAGGCGCGCAGGGACCACTTGTGCTTGATCTCCGGCGCCGAGAACCCGGGGCTGTCCGCCGGGACGACGAAGCCGCGGATGCCCTCCTCGGTCTGCGCCCAGACCACGGCGACCCCGGCGACCGACCCGTTGGTGATCCACATCTTGCGGCCGTTGAGGACCCAGTCGTCGCCGTCGCGCTTGGCGTAGGTGCGCATGGAGGCGGGATCGGATCCGTGGTCGGGCTCGGTCAGACCGAAGCAGCCGATCACCTCGCCGGCCGCCATGCGCGGCAGCCACTCCCGCTTCTGCTCCTCGCTGCCGAAGCGGTGGATCGCGTACATGGCGAGGGAGCCCTGCACGGAGACCAGCGAGCGGATGCCCGAGTCGGCCGCCTCCAGCTCCAGGCAGGCCAGGCCGTACTGCACGGCCGTCGCGCCCGCGCAGCCGTAGCCGGTGAGGGACATGCCGAGGGCGCCGATGCCGCCGAGCTCGCGCGCGAGCTCCCGGATCACGGGCAGCTCGCCCTTCTCGTACCAGTCGGCGACGTGGGGCAGCACGCGGTCGGCCGCCCAGCCGCGGACGGTGTCCCGGATCGCCAGGTCCTCCGGGTCCAGCAGGTCGTCGATCCCGAGCGGGTCGGCGGCATCGAACGGGGGCAGCTTCGCGGACGCGGACATGGAACACCCTCCGGGACACTCAGGCACGCACGCTGAAAACTAGCAGCGCTAGTTACGACTTCGCAGCCGACGTTACGGTGCAGTGTCCCGCACGTCCAGAGGAGGTCAGGCGGAGACCCGCGGCTTCTCGGCCTCCCGCGGGGCGGGCAGCTCCACCTCGGGCAGCTTGGCCTCGGCGGCCACCGGCTCCTCGTCGCACTGCATGATCCGCGGCAACCGCAGCGCCATGACCGCGCCCAGCAGCAACAGGCCGGCGCTCACCAGCAGCGTCACATGCAGCCCGTGCACGAAGGAGTCCCGTGCCGCGCTGCGCAGCGCGGCCCCGGCCGGAACCCCCAGGGGTCAGTTACGAAAAAGAAAAAACTGAACAACAATCACC
>NZ_JBSGDB010000200.1:0-15227 GCF_053602155.1 Streptomyces sp. NPDC004561 | reverse complement strand
CAGCCGGGCCGGGCCCCGCTCGACGGCGGTGATCCCGACCTTGACCATGCCCGGCCCGAACCACGCCAGGTACACGCGGTACGGCCGGGGAGAGTCGGCGAGCGTGTCGGCGGCCACCGAGTGCGCCCGGTCCAGCCGCGCGCACTCCTCGCACCGGGCCCCCGTACTGCGCCCCGACACGACAGCCCGCACCGGACACGCATGCCCGCGCGCCCCCACGCACCTCCGCACGCCCCCCTCGGGGACGGCGAAGGCGACCCGCTTCCCCCGGGGCAGCCCGCTGCGCCGCCCGCCGCCCCACACCAGCACGGGCCCGCCCGGCGACCAGCGCAACCCCGAGCACTTCCACATCTGTGCCATCACTCGTGAGGGTAGGGGGTGGCTCTGACAATGCCCCGCGGCCGGCTGGAAGGCCCTGACCGGGCAGGATCACGTCGTGCCGCGTGTCCGGGGGGCGCACGCCCACCGCGGGACGGGGAACAGCACGGCGTGGGTGCTGCGGCCTGGGCCGTGGCGGCGGCCCAGGCACGGCGGTCACCTCTTGGCCGTCACCTGGAGAGGGGTCAGGTCCGGGTGGGTGGCGGGCCGGCCGATGCCGGCGGACCGGGTCCCGGCGGCCGGGCTCTGCGGGGCCGCTCCCTTGTAGTACGGGGTGTAGGCGTAGTGGCTGCCCACGCCGATGGCCGCACCGATCTTCGGGATGACGGCCGTGTCGACCGAGCCGGTGCCGCCGAAGACGGCCACGTGGTTCACGCTCGCCGACATCCGCATCAGGTACCGCTTGGTGTCGTACGACAGCGAGGTGACGTCGGTCCACAGCAGCGGGCCGTAGGTGGTCATCGCCGCCGACGCGGAGACACCGTCGCGCCAACTGCCCACGGAGGCCACCGCGGCGTTCGGCGGAAGCGACCACCACAGGCCGGCGAGCTGTGTGGCGTTCGTCTGCGGGCTGCCGCCGGCGACCCGGTAGTAGCTGTACTTGCCGGGCCGGTGCGGCATCCTGCCGGCCTTGTACGCCTTGGTGAGCGCCGACTCCGCGTCGGTCCCCACCGTGATGATCTTCGTGGTGCTCGGGCTGTACCTGTCGAGGTAGCCGTAGACGGACGCGGTCATGGTCGAGCCCTCGGTCAGCAGCACGACCGCGCTGCCCGAACTGCCCATGGAGCCCGCGGCGGAACTGGCCGCGAGGGCGTTGTGGTAGTCGGTGCCGGTGGCCAGGAAGACGTACTTCGGCGTGCCGGTGGCCAGGAAGACGTACTTCGGCGTGCTGGTGACCGCCTTGGCCACGGCCACCGAGGTGGAGTAGCGCGAGACGTCGGACAGCCGCTTGGCGGTGTAGCCGAGCGAGGTCACCTTGGACGCCACCGAGCCGCTGAGCACCTTGGTGCCGCCGACGAGGTACACCGTCCTGCCCTTGGGCAGCATGCGCTTCAGCTCGGTCTGCACCGAGGAGTCCAGGCCGGTGCCGGAGGTCATCAGCACCGGTCCGCGCTTCTTTCCGGCCAGCGAGGTCGCGGTGGTGGCGTACGCCGCGTCCGACTTGCTGATGAGGACGGCCGCGCCCGCGTTCGTCAGGCCGGGCGTGCTCTAGATCGACCCGCACCCGCCTCCTGGCCCGGCTGTCACCGGTTAGGTCGAACTGACGGCACCGGCCGTTCGGGCAGGGCGGCTCGGGGGGTAGGGCAGAGGAGGACCGCTCGACAGAAAGGTGGCAGCGTGCGCGCGAGTGTGGGTGACAGGCTTCTTGTCCACGGCCGGATCGTGGGACAGCAGGATCGCACCGCAGAGATCATCGAGGTGCTCGGGGAGAACGGGGCGCCTCCCTACCGGGTCCGCTTCGAGGACGGGCACGAGACGTTGATGAGCCCGGGCCCGGACACCGTCATCCGTAGCTTCTCGTCCGAGATGTAGACAGCTCTCCCGTGTCGGCGGCTGGCGTCGAACACTGCCGTCAGGACAAAAGCCAGAGGCCCTGTGGATCACTCCACGGGGCCTCTGAACTGTTGTGCACTCGGCAGGATTCGAACCTGCAACCTTCTGATCCGTAGTCAGATGCTCTATCCGTTAAGCTACGAGTGCTTGTTCTTTTGTTTTGCCCCCGCTCCCGGCCCTTCCGGCCCGCTCGCGGCGACAGGAAGAACATTACATGACTGCCGCCGTCATGTGAAATCCGATTCGCATACCCCTTGTGACCTGCGAAAACGCTAATCTTGGCCCCACACGGCACGGGGGGCCGGGAACGCCGAAGCCCCGGTCCTGAGGACCGGGGCTTCGGGATCGGTGCGGAGGCGGAGGGATTTGAACCCTCGATGGGCTTTAAGGCCCAAACCGCATTAGCAGTGCGGCGCCATAGACCGGACTAGGCGACGCCTCCAGCACAACCGCTCACGCGAGCGCGCGATCGGTGCGTGCAGATGATGACACAGTCGAGTGCGGTGTCACCAATCGCCCCCCACGGTACTAGGCAGGCAGGCCGCAGGGCAAAGGGCTTCCCCCGGCAGGGCGCCCGGGGCGCCGGGCGGCGCAACGTCCGGGGCGCGTCGGCGTTGGACAGGGCATGGTTCTCGTTCTGCCGGCCGCCGGGCGGCGCGTCCTCGTGTCGTCCCTCGCCGCCGTAGCCACCCTCGTCCCGCTGACCGCCCCGCCCGCCGCCGCGGCCGTCGCCGCGCCGCCGCCCGTCCGGCCGGAGGACCGGGCTCCGGCCCCGGTCGGTGATCACCTCGTCGTCGCCCCCCGACCGGAGGACCGGGCCCCGAATCCGCGCGGCGATCACCTCGTCGTCGCCGTCCGGCACGCCGGGGCCGGGCGGGACGGGAGGTACGAGCTGTTCTGCCATCCGGGTGGCGGCCGTCACCCGAACGTGGCCGGCGCCTGCCGGGTGCTCGACTCGAACACCCACTGGGGGCGGGACACCTTCGCCCCGGTGGCTCCGGGCAGCATCTGCACCATGCTCTACGGCGGCCCCGCCACCGCCCATGTCACCGGGACCTGGGCCGGGCGGCCGGTCGACGCCTCGTACGACCGCAGCAACGGGTGCGAGATCGGCCGGTGGGACCGGCTGGTGCCGCTGCTGCCGGCGCTCGGCGGCGCTCGGCGGCACCGCCCGCACAGGAACGTCCTGACGGATCCACCGGTGCGGTAAAGGTCCCGCGAAGGTCCGGTGCAGCCGAAGCACGTGGTCACGGCATCGGCGTCACTTCCTCGTGGGACCTCCCTCTCATCCGGCGTCGCGAGCGCAACGCGTGCGCTTAGACTCCCTCGCGTGACACGTCGCGGGCCGGTTGGCAAGATGGCCCGAGCGGTCGGCAAGGTGCGGTAACAGGGAGGAAGCGTCTCGTGAGCAGCAGGCCATCCCGAGGCGCTGCTCGCCTCGCAGCCATACTCGACGCGCTGCCGGACGCGTTGGTCCTGGTCAACGCCAACGGTACGGTCGTCAACGCCAACACCATCGCGCTGGAGGCGTTCGAGGCGCCGGGTACCGCCCTGGTCGGGCGCGGGCTGCTCGATCTGCTGCCCGAGTTCGACTCCAGGCTCATCCCCGGATCGATGCGGCGGCCCGACCACATGGACCCGCAGGGCCGGACCAAGCCGACCCGGATGATCGCGCGGCGCACCGACGGGACCGAGTTCCCGGTCGAGGTCACGAGCGCGAACCTGGAGAACGGCCAGCAGGCGTACGACGGTTACGGCTACACGGGCGACGAGCTGCTGATGATCGTCGTACGGGACCTGTCCGGGACCGTCGACACCGAGGCCGAGCTGGCCCGCTCGCAGCGGCAGACCGAGATGATCCTGCGGGCCGCGTCCGAGGGCGTCGTCGGCACCGACACCGACGGGCGGATCGTGCTCGTCAACCCGGCCGCCGCGCAGATCCTCGGCTACCGGGCCGGGGAGCTGGGCGGCAAGGAGCTGCACACGCTGGTGCTGCACTCGCGCGCCGACGGCTCCCCCTTCCCGTACGAGGAGTCGCCGCTCGCCGACACCCTGCGCTCCGGGCGCAAGCACCGGGTGCGCGGGCAGGCGCTGTGGTCCAAGGGCGACGAGAGGGTCTCGGTCGATCTGACCACCGCTCCGGTGCGGGACGGGGACCAGCTCGTCGGCGCCGTGATGACCTTCACCGACCGGCGGCCCTACGACACCCTGGCCGAGGAGAAGTCCGCGCTGGAGAAGGCGCACGGCGAGGAACTGGAGCGGCTCTCCGAGGAGCACGCCTCCGATCTCACCGCGCTGCGCCAGCAGCACGTCACCGAGGTCGAGGAGCTGCAGGAGAAGCACGCGGAGCAGGTGGCGGCCGGCGAGGAGCGGTACGCCGCGCTCGGCGAGCGGGAGAAGGACCGGTACGAGGCCCTGGCGGGCCGGCACGAGCAGTTGCTGACCCTGCTCGCGCAGTCCCTGCGCGGGCCCCTCGACGAGCTGCGGCGCGAACTGGCCGCCCTGGCCGCCGACGACGCCGGGCAGCTGTGGCCCGAGGCCAACCAGGTGCTGCATCACCTGTCGGCCGGGTACTCGCGGATCACGACGCTCATCGACAACGTCCTCGGTTATCAGCGGCTCGACGCGGGCAGCGAGGACATCACCCGTACGAAGGTGATGCTGGACGCCGTCGTCGCCGCCGGTGTCGACGGCGCGGTGGAGCTGATCGGCCCCGGCCGGGTGCAGTTCGCCGTGCACGCGCCGCCCATCGAGGCCGAGGTCGACCCGCAGCGGCTCGCCACGGCGCTCGCCCACCTGGTGGCGGACGTCGCCGGTGTCGACGCGACCGGCAACACGCCCGTCTCCGCGGGCGGTTACCTGGACAACACGGTCGTGGTCGCGGCCGCGCAGCGCGGTGAGGTCGCACGGATCGAGGTGCGCGGGCCGTACGCCGGGGGAGACCCGGTGCACGAGCCGATCGTGCGCGGGATCGTGCGCGCCCACGGCGGCGTGCTCCAGACGCACGAGGTGCCGGGGATGAGCGGCAGCGCGTACGTGCTCGAGGTGCCGCTCGGCGGTGGCGCCGGGGCCGTCGCCGCACAGCTTCCGGATGCCGGCCGGACGCCCGCCGACGAGACCCCCGTGGCCGAGCCGGGCACCGGTGGCGGCCGGCGGCGGGGCCGGCGGGCCTCCACGGACGCCTTCCTGGACGGTGACGTGCCCGGCGCGGACGAGGCCGGTGAGCCCGAGCCGGAGGCGTCCGCGCCGACCGGACGGCGCCGCAGGCGAGCGGGCGCTCCCGCCGACGAGTCCGTCGCGGTCCCGGTCGAGAGCGCGGAGTCCGCGTCCGGCGGGACCGGGCGACGCCGTGCCCGGGCCGCCGAGACGGGCGCCGGTGACGGCGCGGGGGTGTCCGAGGGTGCCGTGGTGACCGCGGCCGAGCATGCCGCGGGTGCGGCCGCCTCCGGTACGGGACTCGGCGCCGCCGTCCCGCCGCAGGGCGTGCCCGTGCCCACGGGCCGGCGTGCCCGCCGCGACTCCGGCGCCCCGCAGGCCGCCCTGCCGCCCGCGCTGCCCGCGGCCGGCGGCGAGCCGGCGCCGGGTGCGGAGGCCGCCGAGGGTGCGCAGCCGACCGGACGGCGCCGGCGTGCGCTGGCCGCCGCGGCGGAGCGTGCCGCGGCCCAGGAGGCGGGCGGCCGTACGGTCTTCGCCCTGCCGCCGGCCGCGGCCGACCGCGCGCCGGAGCCGACGAAGGCACCGGGCGAGGGTGGCGCGCAGGCCGCTGCGGCCGCCGGTGCGGGCGTCGCCCCGGCCGCGGATGCCGTGCCCGGGTCGCTGCCGGGGCAGGTGCGCGTGCCCGCCCAGCTCCCGGTGTCCGTCGAGGCCGGCCACGGTGACGACGGCCGGCACGACGCCGTACCGCTGAGCCAGTCCGAGGACCACACCCCGCCGCAGCCGCATCCCACCAGCGCCCCGACCGGCCGTCGCCGCCGTGCCGTGGCCGCGCCGGCGGAAGCGGCGCAGGAGATGCCGGCGGGTGCCGCGCAGGCCGCCGCGGCGACGGGCGCCCCCGTGCCGCCGGCCCCCGGCCAGGCCGCCCCGGCGCAGGCCCTTCGGGGGCAGGCGGCTCTCCCGCGGGGTGCCGCCCCGGCTCCGGAGCCGGGGCCGGGCACCCCGGGTCACGGCGTTGCGGCGCAGGCGCCCGCCGTGCCCGGACAGCAGCCCTCCGTACCCGGACAGCAGCCGGCCGTGCCCGGTCAGCAGCCCGCCGTACCGGCGGCTCCCGGTCTGCCCGCCCCCGCCCAGGCGCGGCAGCCCGCCGCACAGCCCGCGCTCCCGGCGGCGCTCCCGGCGGCCCAGCCGCTGCCCGCGGAGGCCGCCTCCGGTCAGGCTCCGGCGGCTGCCCAGCCCGCTCAGGCCGCGCCCACCGTGCCGCCGCAGTGGCCCGGTGCCGACGACACCTCCGGCGCGGGCACGCCCGTGCCGCGGTCCGGGACCCCGCTCCCCGTGGCGCACCCCGGTGCCCGGCCGCAGCGTGCCGCGCAGCCGCTGCCCGCCAAGGCCGCGGGCGCCCCCGCCGACCCGAACTCGACGCAG
This sequence comes from Streptomyces sp. NPDC004561, assembly GCF_053602155.1. NCBI lineage: Bacteria > Bacillati > Actinomycetota > Actinomycetes > Kitasatosporales > Streptomycetaceae > Streptomyces > Streptomyces sp. NPDC004561. Next base: position 8,717 of record NZ_JBSGDB010000200.1, on the reverse strand, counting down.
GGCCGGGCGATCAGCGTCCGCACCCTCGGGCAGGGCGTGCCGTTCGCACGCCAGGCCGCGCAGGTCCAGCAGCCGACGGCGACCCCGCCGCCGCACGCGCCGGGCGGTTCCGGCCGCCGGCGCAAGCTGGGCACCCCGCCCGACCCGGCCGCGCGCCAGGAGCCGCAGCCGGAGCAGCCGGGCCGGCCGCACGCGCCGGCCGAACCGGCGCCCGCGCAGCCGTCGCTCGCCGGACAGGCGCCCGTGCCACAGCCGTCGCTCGCCGGGCAGTCCCGGCTCGTCCCGGCCACCGAGGGTGCCGGACGGTCGTACGCCATAGGCGCCCCGGACGCCGACGCGGCCGAGGGGCCCGAGCCGCTGGACGGTCCCGGCGGTGCCGTCGAGGTGGCGGACTCTCCGCGTCCGCAGCCGCTCGACGACGAGCTGCCGCCGGAGCCGCTGGACAATCCGCGCCGGCTGCTGGTGTGGCCCGCGCCGGACGTGACGACCCAGCAGGCGCTGAGCGACCGCGGCTACCGGCCGGTCATCGTGCACTCCCGTGAGGAGGTCGACGCGCAGATCGCGGCGTTCCCCGCCGCGCTGTTCGTGGACCCGCTGACCGGGCCGATCACCCGCACCGCGCTGCAGTCGCTGCGCCAGGCCGCCGTGGCCGCCGAGGTCCCGGTGCTGGTCACGGCCGGGCTCGGGCAGGCGACGCGGGAGGCGGCGTACGGCGCCGACCCCGCCGTCCTGCTGAAGGCGCTGGCGCCGCGGGACAGCGAGCAGCATCCGCCGCGGGTGCTGCTGATCGAGGAGCACGCGGAGATCGCGCTGGCGCTGACCTCGACGCTGGAGCGGCGCGGGATGCAGGTGGCGCGGGCCGCGAGCGACAACGACGCGGTGACGCTGGCGGGCCAGTTCCACCCGAACCTCGTGGTGATGGACCTGATGCAGGTGCACCGGCGGCGGGCCGGGATCGTGGACTGGCTGCGCGCGAACGGGCAGCTCAACCGCACTCCACTCGTCGTCTACACCGCCGCCGTCGACCAGGCCGACCTGCCCCGGCTGGCCTCGGGCGAGACGGTGCTGTTCCTCGCGGAGCGGTCCACCAGCGCCGAGGTGCAGGCGCGGATCGTGGACCTGCTGGCCCGGGTCGGCACCAACTAGCTCACCTCGCGACCAGCCTGCGGGCCGCCTCCTTGACCGAGGCCCGCAGGCGCTCGCGGTCGCTGTCCTCGCCGCCGGCCACGATGCGCCGCATCTGCGGGACCGCGACCGTCCAGTTGGCGAGGGAGACGAGCAGGAGCAGCAGGTCGCCGGGCGGGATGGCGTCGGTGACGACCCCGCGGGCCTGGCCGTCCGCGAGCGCGTGGATCTTGCGCGCGTAGTGCTCCTGGCGGGCGGCCTCGTCGGGCAGTTCGGCGGTGCCGTACTCGATGCCCTCCCAGAAGAGCAGGCGGAGCAGCTCGGGGTGGGCGGCGTGGTAGTCGAGGAGGCGGTCGATCCAGCCGTCGATGTCGTCCGGGTCGACCGGGACGGCCGCGGCCAGATCGACCATGCACCGGCCCAGGACCTGCGTGAACAGCTCCGCCTTGTTTCCGAAATAGGCGTAGATCAGCTGCTTGTTCGCCTTTGCCGCGGTTGCGATGCGGTCGATGCGGGCACCCGCGATGCCGTGCCGTGCGAACTCGGCGACCGCAGCGTCGAAGATGCGGGCCTTGGTCGCCTCAGGGTCCCTCACTGGTGCCATGGGGACAGGGTAGGGGCGCACAGGCAAGTAACCAACTATTTGGTTGACACGGAATTCCGTCGACGCCCAGACTGTTCTCCGAACATCCAACCAACCAGTTAGTTACTAGACCTGGACAGGCGCAAAGGGGTCTCCCGCTCATGCCGCAACCACGCACCGTCAGCACCCGCGAGGTCCGGGCACCCGCCCCCGACGCGGGCACCAGAGCCCCAGGACTCCTCCTCGTCCTGATCGCCGTCTGCACCGCCGTCACCGCCGCCAACATCTACCTCGCGGCACCGCTCCTCCCGCTGATCGCCCGCGGCTTCGGCGCCACGCCCTCGGCGGTGGCCTGGATCGCCTCGGTGGCCCAGTTCGGCTACGCGGCCGGCCTGCTCTTCTTCGCCCCGCTCGGCGACCGCGTCGACCGGCGCCGGCTGGTCGGCGTCCTGTCGTTGGTGGCCGCGGCGGCGCTGGCGGCCGGTGCGGCGGCGACCGGGACCACCGGGCTCGCGGCCGCCGTCCTGGTGGCCTCCGCCGCCACCGTCGTACCCCAGCTGCTGGTCCCGCTGGTGGCCGCCCGCGCCCCCGCCGACCGGCGGGCCCGGCATGTCGCCGCCGTCATAGCGGGGCTGTTCACCGGCATCGTGGCCGCCCGGGTCCTCGGCGGCCTGATCGGGCAGGCCTGCGGCTGGCGGGCGGTCTTCGCCGGCGCGGCCGTCCTGACCGCGCTGCTGGGCCTGGCGACGGCGTACGCCCTCCCGGTGGAACACCGTGCGCGGCGTACCGGCCCGCTGTTCGCCGGGCTGACCTCGCTGCCCGGCGTCGTCCGGCACTCGCCCGACCTGTGGCGGGCGTGCGTCCGCCAGGCCGGGATGTACGGCGCGTGGAGCGCCCTGTGGACCTCGCTGGCGCTGCTGCTGACGGGGCCCCGGTACGGGATGTCGACCGCGACGGCCGGACTGTTCGGCCTGCTCGGGCTGTCGGCGAGCGCGGTGGCCCCGCTGGCGGGCGGCCTCGCGGACCGCTTCGGTGCCGCCCGGATCGTCCGCTCCGCCTATCTCCTGGCCGCCGTCTGCGTCCCGCTGTTCTGGCTGGGCGGACATGTGATCGCCGCGCTCTTCGCCGGTGCCGTCGCCGTCCACGCGGCCCTTGTCGCGGCGCACGTCGCCAACCAGACGCTCGCGCTGACCACCACCTCCGCCCCCGCGACGGCCAACACCGCCTACGTGGTGGCGAGCTTCGCGGGCGGCGCCCTGGCCTCCGCCCTCGCCGCCCCCGCCTACGGCGCCTGGGGCTGGGGCGGGGTGTGCCTGGTGGCCGGGGTGTGGCTGACACTGGGCTGGGCAGCCACGGCGATACCGGCCCGCCGCCCGACCGGACACTGACTCACGGCAGCGGGGCGCACCCGGGAACGGCGCCCCGCACAACCGACCCGGCCTGCCGCCGACTCGCACCAGTGGCGCTCCGCGCCGAGGGGAGAGCCCGCCCCCACGTGCCCGTCCCACCGCCGATCGGCCCGGCCCTGAGCCGCGCCAGCGGGCCGCACGTCTGGGACCGGCCTCCCCCGCGCACCCGACCCACCCCGCCGCTCGATCGCGTCAGCGAACGGCCACCCCGTACAACCCGCCCCCCGCTGAACCGCACGAGGCAGGACTCCGCACCGGCGAACGCCCGCCCCCGTATACCCCCCACACCCATCCGAGCGTCTCCTGAAGGCCACCGATGTCGTTCCGGGCGGGCGCGATGAAGCGGTGGCTTCAGTGGAAGCGGGAAGCGGCGGCGGGCGTCGCCGCTGCCCGGCGCGCGCCCCGGTGTCAGAGGCGGGTGACGTCCAGTTCGCCGTCCGCGTACTGCCTGCGCAGCACCTTCTTGTCGAACTTGCCGACGCTGGTCTTCGGCACGGACCGCACGATCGTCCAGCGCTCGGGCAGCTGCCAGCGGGCGATGCGGCCCTCCTCGGCGAGGAAGGTGCGCAGGGTCTCGAAGTCGGCGCTGGCGCCCTCCCTGAGGACGACCGTGGCCAGCGGGCGCTCGCCCCACTTCTCGTCGGGTACGGCGACGACGGCGGCCTCGGCGACATCGGGGTGGGACATCAGCGCGTTCTCCAGCTCGACCGAGGAGATCCACTCGCCGCCGGACTTGATGACGTCCTTGGCGCGGTCGGTGAGGATGAGGAACCCGTCGGGGGAGATGGTGCCGACGTCGCCGGTCTTCAGCCAGCCGTCCTCGCTGAACTTGTCGGCGGGGCGCAGCGGTTCGGCGTCGGGGCCGTTGTAGTAGGCGCCCGCGATCCAGTTGCCGCGCACCTCCAGCTCGCCCGCCGACTCTCCGTCCCAGGGCAGGCGCTCGCCGCCGGGGCCGGTGAGCCGGGCCTCGACCCCGGCCGGGAAGCGGCCCTGGGTGAGGCGGTAGGCGAACTCCCCGTCCGTGCCGACCGCGTGGGCCGGCGGGCGGGCCACCGTGCCGAGCGGGGAGGTCTCCGTCATGCCCCAGGCGTGGCAGACCCGCATGCCCAGCTCGTCGAAGGCCCGCATCAGCGAGGGCGGACAGGCCGAGCCGCCGATGGTGACCTGGGTGAGGGAGGAGACGTCCCGGGGCCTGGCCGTCAGCTCGGCGAGCAGGCCCTGCCAGATGGTGGGCACGGCCGCCGCGTGGGTCGGCCGCTCCCCCTCGATCATCTCGGCGAGCGGCGCGGGCTGCAGGAAGCGGTCCGGCATCAGCATGTTGACACCGGTCATGAACGTGGCGTGCGGCAGGCCCCAGGCGTTGACGTGGAACTGGGGCACCACCACCAGGGAGGTGTCCTGGTCGGTCAGGCCCATCGACTGGGTCATGTTGACCTGCATGGAGTGCAGGTAGATCGAACGGTGGCTGTAGACCACGCCCTTGGGGTCGCCGGTGGTGCCGGAGGTGTAGCACATGGCGGCGGCCTGTCGCTCGTCCAGCTCCGGCCAGTCGTAGGTGGTGGGCCGGCCGGCGAGCAGCTCCTCGTACTCGTGCACCCGCGCGGCGGTGTCCGCCAGCGGGGCGCGGTCACCGGGGCCGGAGACCACGATGTGCTCGACCGTGGGCATCTTGGGCAGCAGCGGGGCGAGCAGCGGGATCAGGGAGCCGTTGACGACGATCACGCGGTCGGCGGCGTGGTTGACGATCCACACCAGCTGCTCGGCGGGCAGCCGCAGATTGAGGGTGTGCAGCACCGCGCCCATCGACGGGATCGCGAAGTACGCCTCCACGTGCTCGGCGTTGTTCCACATCAGCGTGGCGACCCGGTCGTCGGGGCGGATGCCCAGCTCGTCCCTGAGGGCGTTCGCGAGCTGCACCGCGCGGGCCCCCGCCTCGGCGAAACTGCGCCGCTGCGGCTCGGCGTCGCCGGTCCAGGTGGTGATCTGCGACCGGCCGTGTACCTGCACCCCGTGTTCGAGGATGCGGGTGACGGTCAGCGGTACGTCCTGCATGGTGCTCAGCACGGCGTCCTCCCGGGGCGGCGTCGCCTACGCGTGGGTAAGGGCTCCGCTGATTCTGCGCACATACCGCGCGGTATGTCACTAGGCGGTATGTCACTCCGGGCAGGAAAACGCGGCTCTACCGCACCAGCACCAGCTCGGGGTCCTCGCGCAGCTTCCCCAGCGCGCGCGACACCGCCGACTTCACCGTGCCCACCGACACCCCCAGCACCTCGGCGGTCTGGGCCTCGCTGAGGTCCTCGTAGTACCGCAGGACGACCATCGCCCGCTGCCGCGCCGGCAGCTTGGCGATCGCCCGCCACATGGCGTCGTGCAGCGCCTGCCGCTCGGCCGGGTCGTCGTCGCCGGGCACGGGCTCCGGCTCGGGCAGTTCCTCGCAGGCGAACTCGTCCACCCGGCGCTTGCGCCACTGCGAGGTCCGCGTGTTCAGCAGCGCCCGGCGCACATAGCCGTCGAGCGCCCGCTGGTCCTCGATCCGCTCCCAGGCCGCGTACGTCTTGGCGAGCGCGGTCTGCAGCAGGTCCTCGGCATCGCTCGGGTTGGCGGTCAGCGAGCGCGCGGTGCGCAGCAGAACCGGCTGACGGGCCCGCACATACGAGGTGAAGGAGGGGTACGTGGGAGTCTGCCGCGCTGGTGCGGCGGCGGCCGAGGCGCTGGTGCAGACGGGTGTGGTCATGGCTCCACGCTATGAGCGGGCCGCGCACCGGCGGATCGGCCGCAGGTCCCGAAGCGGAGTCCCCCTCAGGTTGTAGGGGTGGGGCCGGCTCCACCTCCTGAAGGTGGAGTGCGGGTCCACCCCGTCTCCGGGTCCGCCCCTGACCCGCCCCCGGCTCCGGGCCGGCGCCGGGGGCCGCAGCGGCCCGTGGCCTCAGCCGTCCGCCGTCAGGACCAGGCCCGAGGTCGGCACCCCGGTGCCGGCCGTCACCAGGGTCCGGGCCGCCCCCGGCGTCTGGTTCACCGCCGTGCCGCGCAGCTGGCGCACCGCCTCGGCGATGCCGTTCATCCCGTGCAGATACGCCTCACCCAGCTGGCCCCCGTGCGTGTTGAGCGGCAGCCGATCCGCGGCCACGAAGTCCGCCGCCTCCCCCCTGCCGCAGAAGCCGAACTCCTCCAGCTGCATCAGCACGAACGGGGTGAAGTGGTCGTAGAGGATCCCCACGTCGATGTCCGCCGGGCCGAGCCCCGAGGTGCGCCACAGCTGCCGGGCCACCGCGCCCGTCTCCGGCAGTCCGGTCAGGTCGCCCCGGTAGAAGCCGGTCATCTGCTCCTGCCCCCGGCCCGCGCCCTGGGCGGCCGCCGCGATCACGGCGGGCGGCTTCGCCAGGTGGCGGGCCCGCTCCACGGAGGTGACGACGACCGCCTGCCCGCCGTCGGTCTCCTGGCAGCAGTCCAGCAGCCGCAGGGGCTCCACGATCCAGCGGGACGCGGCGTGTTCGGCGAGGGTGATGGGGCGGCCGTGGAAGTACGCGGCCGGGTTGGTCGCCGCGTGCCTGCGGCCGGTCACGGCCACCTGCCCGAACACCTCGGGTGCCAGCCCGTACGTGTGCAGGTACCGCTGGGCCGCCATCGCCACCCAGGAGGCCGGGGTGAGCAGCCCGAACGGCAGGACCCAGCCGAGCGCCGCGCCCTCCGCCGAGGGCTCCCGGTGCTGCACGCCCGCGCCGAACCTGCGGCCCGAGCGCTCGTTGAAGGCGCGGTAGCAGACCACCACCTCCGCCACGCCCGCCGCCACGGCCAGCGCCGCCTGCTGCACGGTCGCACAGGCGGCCCCGCCTCCGTAGTGGACCCGGGAGAAGAAGGACAACTCGCCCATTCCACACGCCTGGGCCACGGTGATCTCGGGGCTGGTGTCCATCGTGAAGGTCACCAGCCCGTCCACGTCCGCCGGGGTGAGACCCGCGTCGTCGAGCGCCGCGCGCACCGCCTCCACCGCCAGCCGCAGTTCGCTGCGCCCGGAGTCCTTGGAGAACTCCGTGGCCCCGATCCCGGCGATCGCCGCGCGCCCGCCGAGGGCGTCCCTCGTACGCAGGCTCATGACGCGACCTCCCGGGCGGATGCCGGGACCGTGACCGTCACCGTGCCGGTGACATGTCTGCCGAGGCCGTTGGCGCCGACGACGCGCACGGTGGCGGTGTCGCCGTCGACCTCCTCGATCCTGCCGGTGAGCACCATCGTGTCCCCCGGGTAGTTGGGCGCGCCGAGCCGGACGGCGACCCGGCGGAGCACCGCCGCCGGGCCGAAGTAATCGGTGATGTACCTGCCGACCAGGCCGTTCGTCGTCAGGATGTTCATGAAGACGTCCGGCGAGCCCTTCTGCCGGGCCAGCTCCGCGTCGTGGTGCACGTCCTGGTAGTCCCGGGAGGCGATCGCGCCCGCCACGATCAGCGTGCGCGTGACCGGGATCTCCAGCGGGGGCAGTTCGGTGCCCGCCGTCAGTGCCGTCGTCATGCCTCGCTCCCACACGCGATCGACTCCCCCGGTTCCTGGAGCACTTCGCCCCCGCGGCCGAGATGCCCCGCCGGCCGCCGGCCCCACACGAAGTGCCGGTGCACCGGCGTGACTTCCATGTCACCCCTCGCCTTCGACGGCCCGGAAGACCGGCAGGACCAGGGGGCCTTGGGGCCCCTCGTCGTCGTACCGCCGGAACTCGACCCGCACCGGCGTGCCGATGCGCACCTTGTCGTGGGGCACCCCCACCACGTTGCTCACCATCCGCACGCCCTCGGCGAGTTCGACGAGCCCGACCGCGTAGGGCGGCTCGAAGGCCGGGAAGGGCGGGTGGTGCATGACCACGTACGAGTACACGGTGCCCTCGCCGCTCGCCTCGACCGTGTCCCAGTCCAGGCAGCCGCAGGCGTTGCAGCCTGGCAGCCAGGGGTGGCGCAGGGTGCCGCAGCCCGCGCAGCGCTGGATGAGCAGCCGGTGCTCGGCGACCCCCTGCCAGAAGCCGGCGTTGTCCCGGTTGACCACCGGGCGGGGGCGGGCGGCCCGCGGTCCCTGGCGGGCGGGGGCGTACTTGAGGATGCGGAAGCGGTGCGTGCCCACCAGGTGGCCGCCGGCGCGTACGTCCATGCGGGTCGTGACGAAGTATCCCGTGCCCAGCTTCGTCGTCTTGCGGTCGGAGACCGACTCGATCACCGCGTCGAAGGTGACCTCGTCGCCAGGCCGCAGGGGCCGCAGGTACTCCTGCTCGCAGTCGGTGGCGACGACCGAGGTGCAGCCCAGCTCGTCCAGCAGGCCGAGCAGTTCGTCGTAGGCGCCGCTGCGGCCCTCGTGCCCGGACAGGCCGCCCATCGTCCAGACCTGGAGCATGGTGGGCGGGGCGACGGCGCCGGGGCCCGAGTACGCCGGGTTGGTGTCGCCCATCGCCTCGCACCAGTGCCGGATCATGGGCAGGTTGACCGGGTCCCGGCCCACCCCGGTGACGGCAGCCGTCCGACCCTGCCCGCCCTCGGCGTTCCCACCACCTGATCCTTTCCGGATCCCACCCCAGCAAGCCCACCACCTGACGTCACCGCTCACGTCGTCGGGCTGATCAC
>NZ_JBSGDB010000199.1:0-15257 GCF_053602155.1 Streptomyces sp. NPDC004561 | reverse complement strand
CGTTGGGCGGGAGTTCGCCGTTCCTCCCCTTGCCGGGGCGGAAGTGGTAGCGGTCCCGCAGCGGGGAGCCGGGGCCCTCGGCGAGGGCGCGCTTGTGGACGCCGCTCGTCCCGGAACTGACCCTGGTCGAAACGGAGGACTTCAGCATCGACCTGCTCGCCAAGAAGGTCGCCCGCGACGGCAAGGACGTACGGCTGACCCCGACCGAGTGGCACCTGCTGGAGATCCTGGTGACCCACCCCGGCCGGCTGGTCACACAGCGGCAACTGCTCCAGGAGGTGTGGGGGGTCACGCAGAGCAACAAGACCAACTACCTGCGGGTCTACATGGCCCAACTCCGCCGCAAACTCGAATCCGACCCCTCCCACCCCCGCTATCTGATCACCGAGCCCGGCATGGGCTACCGCTTCGAGGGATGACATGGCACGCGGCAAGCTACGGATCTACCTCGGTGCGGCGCCCGGCGTCGGCAAGACGTACGCGATGCTGTCCGAGGCGCACCGCCGTATCGAGCGGGGCACCGACTGCGTGGTCGCCTTCGTCGAGCACCATCACCGGCCCCGCACCGAGGTGATGCTGCACGGCCTGGAACAGGTGCCGCGCAAGGAACTCGCATACCGGGGCAGCACGTTCAGCGAGATGGACGTGGACGCCGTTCTCGCGCGCCGCCCCCAGGTGGCGCTCGTGGACGAACTCCCGCACACCAACATCCCCGGCTCGCGCAACGCCAAGCGCTGGCAGGACATCGAGGATCTGCTCGCGGCCGGGATCGACGTGGTCTCGACCGTCAACATCCAGCACCTGGAATCACTCGGCGACGTGGTCGAGTCCATCACCGGGGTGAGGCAGCAGGAGACCGTCCCCGACGAGGTGGTCCGCCGGGCCGACCAGATCGAGCTGGTCGACATGTCCCCCCAGGCGCTGCGCCGCCGGATGGCGCACGGCAACATCTACCAGCCGGACAAGGTCGACGCGGCGCTGTCCAACTACTTCCGCCCCGGAAACCTCACCGCCCTGCGCGAGTTGGCGCTGCTGTGGGTGGCCGACCGGGTGGACGAGTACCTGAACGAGTACCGCCGTGAGCACCGGGTGTCGACGATCTGGGGGTCGCGGGAGCGGATCGTGGTGGGGCTGACCGGCGGACCGGAGGGCCGGACGCTGATACGGCGTGCCGCGCGCCTGGCGGAGAAGGGCGCCGGCGGCGAGGTGCTGGCCGTCTACATCTCCCGCAGCGACGGGCTGACCGCCGCCTCCCCGAAGGAACTGGCCGTCCAGCGCACCCTCGTGGAGGACCTGGGCGGCACCTTCCACCACGTCGTCGGCGACGACATACCGGCCGCCCTGCTCGACTTCGCCCGGGGCGTGAACGCTACTCAGATCGTCCTGGGCGTCTCCCGCCGCCGCAGCTGGCAGTACGTCTTCGGGCCCGGAGTCGGCGCCACGGTGGCCGTGGAGTCCGGGCCCGACCTCGACGTGCACCTCATCACGCACGACGAGGCGGGCAAGGGCCGCGGACTGCCGGTGGCGCGCAGCGCCCGCCTCGGGCGCTCCCGGGTCATCTGGGGCTGGGCCGTGGGAGTCATCGGCCCGGCCCTCCTCACCTGGCTCCTCACCGGCGCCACACCGGACGTCGGCCTCGCCAACGACATGCTGCTGTTCTTGACGCTGACGGTGGCCGCGGCCCTGCTCGGCGGCCTCTTCCCGGCGCTGGCGTCGGCCGTGGTCGGATCCCTGCTGCTCAACTGGTACTTCACCCCGCCCGTCCACACCCTGACGATCGCCGACCCGAAGAACATCGTCGCCATCGCGATCTTCGTCGGGGTCGCCGTGTCCGTGGCGTCCGTGGTGGACCTGGCGGCCCGGCGCACCCACCAGGCCGCTCGGCTGCGCTCCGAGTCGGAGATCCTGTCCTTCCTCGCCGGGAACGTGCTGCGCGGCGAGACGAGCCTGGAGGCGCTCCTCGAACGGGTCCGCGAGACCTTCGGCATGGAGTCGGTGGCGCTGCTGGAGCGGGCCGGGGAGACCGCTCCCTGGACCTGTGCCGGCAGTGTCGGGCCCGAGCCGGCGGAGGCACCGGAAGACGCGGACGTCGACGTACCGGTCGGCGACCACATGGCCCTGTCCCTGCGCGGCCGGGTGCTCCCCGCCGCCGACCGACGCGTGCTGGCCGCCTTCGCCGCACAGGCCGCCGTCGTCCTCGACCGCCGGCGCCTGCAGAGCCAGGCCGACCGCGCGAAGGAACTCGCCGAGGGCAACCGCATCAGGACCGCGCTGCTCGCCGCCGTCAGCCACGACCTGCGCACCCCGCTCGCCGGCATCAAGGCAGCCGTCACCTCGCTGCGCTCCGACGACGTCGAATGGTCCGAACAGGACCAGGCCGACCTGCTGGAGGCCATCGAACAGGGCGCCGACCGCCTCGACCACCTGGTGGGCAACCTGCTGGACATGTCCCGCCTGCAGACCGGCACCGTCACGCCCATCATCCGCGAGAGCGACCTGGATGAAGTCGTGCCCATGGCGCTCGGCGGGGTGCCCGAGGACAGCGTGGAGCTGGACATCCCCGAGACCCTGCCCATGGTGCACATCGACCGGGGGCTGTTGGAGCGGGCCGTGGCGAACGTCGTCGAGAACGCGGTCAAGTACAGCCCGCCGGGGGAGAGGGTCCTGGTGTCCGCGAGCGCTCTCGCCGACCGGGTCGAGGTGCGGGTCGTGGACCGGGGCCCGGGCGTTCCGGACGAGGCCAAGGACCGGATCTTCGAACCCTTCCAGCGGTACGGCGACTCACCCCGCGGTGTCGGTGTCGGCCTCGGACTCGCGGTGGCGCGCGGTTTCGCCGAGGCCATCGGCGGCACCCTGCACGCCGAGGACACCCCCGGCGGGGGCCTCACCATGGTGCTCGCCGTACCGACGGCACCGGGGAGGGGACGGCCGGAGCAGCCGGATCTGTCCGCGGCTGCCACGTCCTGAGGACACCTCAGGCGTCGGGCGGCACGGTCTCGAACTCCTTCCGCATGTCCCCGGTGTCCAGCCGTAGCCGCCAGATGTTCCGGCGGTGCACGGCTGCCAGCGCAGCTTGCAGCGGGGACGGCGGCACCGCGAGGACGGGGCAGCCGGCGTGGGCGAGGCAGTAGCGGCCGACCGACGGCGCGAGCGTGCGGTGCAGCCGGCCGCGCCCACCGGCGCCGATCACCAGGAGGTCACCCTCCCGGCCGGCGATGTGCACGAGTACCGGTCCCGGGGCGCCCCGTGCGACGAGCGCCTGTCCGGGAAGCCCGGTGTCCGTGCCTCCGAACACTTCGGGCAGCGCCCCGAGGAGCCTCTCCCGTGCCAGCCGCTCCCATTCCGGGACCATGAGGGACGCGGCCGGGGATCTGCGCGTGGCGAGTTCCCCGCCCGGGGATCTGCGCGTGGCGAGTTCCCCGCCCGGCGGCTCCCAGGCCGGCACGGGCCAGAGCTCGGCCTCCCGGCGTCGGGCCTCCTCCGCTGCCCGGCCCAGGGCGGTGAGACTGCCCAGCGATCCGTTCACTCCCACCACGACGCGGGAGGCTGAGGGCGGTCGGGACTCGGACATCTCTTGCACCGTTCTGCGCACGCCGGCCGAAGGTGTCCCGGCCGACGATCCTCGTTGGAACCGCTTCCATCTCACCTCCCCGCAGGGCTTTCGAACAGTCCGTACGCCAGTTCTTGGCGCCCTTCTGACAGCCCTTTCCATGCCCTCTGACCAGGCGCGTCAGCATTCCGTCAAGGTCGTCCGGATCACCGTCAGGGTGCCGTCAGGGCACACCCGGGAGCGGGTGACACCGGGCATGACCTCGATGGTGAGCCCCGGCCCGCCATCAGCGCCGGGCGCCTACACCTCGATGTGCGAGCCCATGATGACCGTGCGGTCACGAGGGAGGCCGAAGTACTCGGCGGCGTCCGCGGTGATGTACGAGGTGGCGATGAACAGCCGCTTGCGCCAGGGTGCCATCGTCGGTGACTTGCCCCGCCGGAGTTCGATCTTCGACAGGAAGTAGGACGCCTGGTCGAGCTGCAACGGTCCTTCGGTCCGGGCCGGCTCGACCATGGCCAGGGTGCCGGGAACGTCCGGTGTCTCCATGTAGCCGAACCGGGCGGTGACGTGGATGATCCCGTCGTCGGCGTAGCCGAGGTCGTCGACGACGATCCGCTGGTCGGCCGGGACGCGGGGCACGGGTTCGGTCTGGAGGGAGAGGATCACGACCTGGTCGTGCCGTACGTGGTTGTGCTCGACGTTGGCCCGCATGGCCAGGGGCGTGGTCTGCTTGCCGCGGTTGAGGAAGACGGCCGTGCCGGGGACCCGCAGCGTCGACTCCTCGCCACTGCGGAGGCGGTCGATGAACTCGGCCAGCGGACCCTCCTGGCGTACTCGTTCGGCGGTGACGAGTTCGCGGCCGCGTTGCCAGGTCGTCATGACGGTGAACACGGTGAGGCCGATCAGCAGCGGCAGCCACGCGCCGTGGAGGAGCTTCGTCACGTTGGCTGCCACGAAGAGCAGGTCCACGAAGAGCAGCACGGTCGCGCCGACGCCGATCAGCCACTTGGGCGTGCCCCACTTGCCACGGGCGACGTAGAAGAACAGCAGAGTGGTGATGGTGATCGTGCCGGTGACCGCCATACCGAAGGCGAAGGCCAGTGCGGTGGAGCTGCGGAAGGCGAAGACCAGGGTGAGGACCGAGACCATCAGCAGCCAGTTGATCCAGGGGACGTAGATCTGACCGATGGTGGATTCGGAGGTGTGTGCGATCCGCAGCCTCGGCAGGTAGCCGAGCTGGGCGGCCTGGGAGGTGACCGAGTACGCGCCGGTGATCACGGCCTGCGAGGCGATCACCGTGGCCGCCGTGGCCAGCAGGACCATCGGCCACCTGCCCCAGCCCGGCACGAGCAGGAAGAAGGGGCTGCTGATGTTGCGTGCGTCGGCGAGGATCAGTGCGCCCTGGCCGAAGTAGCTCAGAATGCACGCCGGGAGGACGAGGAGCATCCAGCCGCGCGTGATGGCCCGGCGGCCGAAGTGCCCCATGTCCGCGTAGAGCGCTTCCGCGCCGGTGACCGAGAGCACGACCGCGGCCAGGGCGAAGAAGGCGGTGCCGAAATGGCCGAACAGGAAACCCAGGGCGTACGAAGGCGACAGCGCCCTGAGAATCGCCGGATGGCCGACGATGCCGGCCACGCCGCACGCTCCGATGGCCACGAACCAGACGACCATGACCGGCCCGAACATCCGGCCCACCGCCGCGGTGCCTCTGCGCTGCACGATGAACAGCAAGATGATGATCACCGCGGTGATCGGCACGACGGCGCTCTTCAGTGACGGCTGGACGACCTTGAGGCCCTCGACCGCGGACAGTACCGAGATCGCTGGAGTGATCATGCTGTCGCCGAAGAACAGCGAAGCGCCGAAGACGCCCAGCCCGGCCAACACGGCCGTCGCCCGCCGGCCACGTTGCGAGCCCCACCGCCGTACGAGGGTGATCAGCGCCATGATGCCGCCCTCGCCGTCGTTGTCGGCGCGCATCGCCAGCAGCACATACGTGACCGTGACAATGATCATCACCGACCAGAACACCAGCGACACCACCCCGTACACGTTCTGCGTGCTGACCGGGACAGGGTGCGGGTCGCTCGGATTGAACACGGTCTGGACGGTGTAGATGGGGCTGGTACCGATGTCGCCGAAGACCACGCCGAGAGCACCGATGACCAGCGCGAGACGCACCGCGTCGTGCGCGCTCGGACCGTGATTCTCCGGCGGCCGCGATGCGGATCCGTCGCCCGAACCGGCTCCCTGCCGGGGATCGGCCATGGCATCCTCCTCCGCTCGGGCCGCTGTGCCGCAGGCCGGGTGTCCTACGGCGCGACCATACAGATCCCATGTACAGCCGTTCGCAGTGCGCGCCGCTGCGTTCGAGCCAGGTCACCACGTCTGGCCTCAAGCGAGGCTCTCCAACGAGCGCGAAGGTCACGTCCCCTGTGACGGTGCAGGTGCTCAATGGTCCGTAGCGTGGGGTGCGGCGCCTGATCTCGCGTTCGATCCGCTCCGGGGGACTGGAGGGCTGGATCTTCTTCCAGTGGGAGACGGCGAAGGCGGGCCGCCGCACCCCTCAGCTCGGGGACACGGCCAAGCGGATGTGTCGGCCCGCCCCGTGCTACGGCGAGGTGGGCAGATGCGGGGAGCGGAGCACGAGCAGGGTGATCTCGCTGGGGGCGAAGACGCGGAAGGGCGGGCCCCAGAAGCCGGTGCCGCGGCTGGTGTAGAGGAGGGTCCGGGTGCCGTGGCGGCTGAGGCCGGCGACGGCGGGCTGGTCGATGCGGACCAGGTGGTGGAAGGGCCAGATCTGGCCGCCGTGGGTGTGGCCGGACAGTTGGAGGTCGATGCCGTCGGCTGCCGCCCGGTCGACGAACTTGGGCTGGTGTGCCAGGAGCAGGACGGGCAGGTCGGGGTCGGCGCCGTCCAAGGCTCCGGCGAGGTGCGCGCGGTGGCCCGCCAGGCCGGAGGACTCGGCGGTGACGTCGTCCACGCCGGCGACCACGAGGGTGTCGCCTCCGCGTTCGAGCAGCAGATGGCGGTTGCGCAGCGGCTCCCAGCCCAGCTCGTCCATCAGGTCGACCCAGCCCTGGGCCTCGCTGTAGTACTCGTGGTTGCCGGTGACGTATACCCGGGCCCGGGTGGCCCGCACGGTACCGAGGGGGACGGCCTGGGCGCGGCGGCGTTCGGCCGTGCCGTCCGCGATGTCGCCGGTGTGGCAGACCAGGTCGGCTTCCAGGGTGTTCACCGTCTCGCACACCCGCGCCGACCAGCGAGCTCGATCGAGCGGGCCGTAGTGGGTGTCGGTGATGAGGACGACGCGGACGCCGTCCAACCCGGCGCCCAGCCGCGGGAGTTGCACGTCGAGTCGGCGCACGCGCGGCACGCGGCGGGCCTCGGCGTATCCCCAGCCGAGCAGTACGGCGGTCACGCCGAGGACGGCCCACGTGACGATTCGGGCCCGGTCCTGACTCCCGCCGACGCCTGCCAAGGTCAGGGCGAGCCGCAACAGGACGCCGAGCAGAACGGACCAGGTGAACAGGACCCAGCTGGTGCCCAGCAGGGTGTCACCGACGATCGCCGCCCGGTCCTGCTGGCGCCGGCCGTGGCCGCGCACCATCGCGAGCGGCATACCGATCAGGCCGAGGGCGAACAGGGCGGTGCCGACCAGCGTGACGGGCAGCGGCCAGTGCTGGCCGCCGTACAGGAGCACCCAGCAGGGCACGGCCCACAGCAGGACGGGAGCGACCCGGGGGATGTAGCGCATCACGCGGTGCAGCCGGCTCTGCCGCAGCGCTCGCGCTTCACCGTCGGCGGGTCGGGTGTTCTTGGTGTCGGTCACGCTGCCCCTCTCTGACCAGGCTGCCGTCTCGCGCACTGTATCCGGTCGCCCTCTGGCCGACCGGACGGGCGTTCACGGGCGCGGCCCCTCGGGGCGAAGGGTTCTCACCCGCATTTGGGCCAGAGCCCTCGAGGCTGCGGTCCCGGGCGAGCGGATGCCGGAGGCTGTCTCAGTTGATGTGGTCCGACTTCGCTGTGTCGTCGGCCGCAACCGGACCGCTGACCTGGCTAGGACCGACGGCGTGCGAAGAGGACCGCACCTGGAACGCTCTCGTCTGGGTCGATCAGCATGTGGGCCTCGACGGTGAACCCGGCATCGCGTAGCCAGGCCGCCACTTGGTCAGGCCGGCGGCGGTGAACGTGGACGTTCATCGGGTGGCCGCCGTAGCCCTGCGTCTTCAGCCTCGACTCGTCGCCGACGTGAAAGCCGAGCAGCAGTGGTCCGCCGGGACGCAACACGCGCCGGAAGTGGCCGAAGACCGTGGACACCGCTTCGTCGGGGACGTGAATCAACGACCAGAATGCGAGCAGGCCGACGACCGAAGCATCGTCGAGGTCGAGGTCGGTCATCGAGCCCACCTCGAACCGCAGGCGGGGGTGGTCACGCCGAGCAACGTCGATCATCACCGATGAAAGGTCGATGCCGAAAGCGTCCACCCCCAGCTCGTGCAGGTAAGCGGTGACGTGTCCAGGTCCGCAGCCCACGTCCGCCACCGGCCCACCGCCGGCGGCGTGCACCAAGTCGGCGAACAGCGCCAGAGCCGCCCGAAGATACGGCGCCCCGGCCAGAGCCTCGCGTTGTTGGTCGGCATAGCTGACCGCGACCGTGTCGTAGGAGGTCCGGGTGTCTGCCAACCAGCGGTCCGCGTTCATGGCTCGACAGAGTAGTGCAGCGACCAGGACGACGAACCAGATCACCTGAGAGCAACGACGAATCGGACCAGGTCACTTGAGACGGAGACCAGATCCTTCGAGACGGGACATCTCGCCGCCGAGTGCTCGCCGTCATGCAATCGAGGCCTTCGACAGCGAACCCAGTGTTCGGGCTTCCTTGTTCAGCGGACCAGATCGCTCTTCGGCCCGATTCCCTTGATCCTGGTCGGAGTTCCGTCCGGGGCGAACGAGTGGTGGAAGGTGAAGGCGTGCGGCGTGGAGCCGTGATCGTGGAGGTGCTCCAGCCTGGAAACCCCGTCCCGCCAGGTGGGTATCACGCCGTCGGAGATCCACCAGAACACGTAACTCGGGTGTCCTGTCCTCTCGAACCAGTCGTAACGCCTGTTCAGCGCCTCGCGGTGCAGGCCGGTGTAGACGGCGTCGAAGGCGGGGCGCAGGTCGGTCCAGAGCGAGAGGGTCGCGGCCAGGGCGGTGGTTTCCACGGTATGGCCCTTGTCGTACCAGGTCGGTACGGCGAACTCCCCCCACGCACCCCAGTCCGCCTCGAAGAGCATGCCCCGGTCACCGTCTGCCGCTTCCGCATGCGCGAGGTATCCGGGGTGCTGACTGATCTTCCGGTAGACGGCCGCACCAATGTCGTAGAACTCGCGCGTGAGAGGTGCGGGATCGGCGAGTGGTGACTTCAGGACGCCGAATGTGTACAGAGCAAGATGGGGCATGCGCCTCTCCCTGGTTGGGGGTGCCTGGTGCGGACTTGGTTCGGTGGCTTACGCATGGAGGCGAGGATTCGTGGGCGTGACCAACTCGTCCCGTCGTGGGTGGCTCAGCCTGAACGAACACCCGTGCCCCCGTAGGCGACTGCCGAACGCCAGGTGAAGGTAGCGGCCTCCGCGGGCCATGTCGAAGTTGCGTTTTCCGTGTCCACGTGGCCTCTTGCACAGGCCCTTGCGGGAGTTGGGCGGTGGCGCTGCGTCGACCACACGGCAGAGATTGAAGGCTGTTCCTACAACGATAGAAAACTGAGGCAGGACGATGACAGCACAGGCGTGATGTCATGTCCACCCTCCGGAGCCCACGTATCTCCGAAGCGTTTCAGACCTCTCCCAAGTCGAGGCGCCCCGTCGAAAAACCCTTGTGGCCTGCGTATTTGTGACGGGTGAGGCGTCTCGTCGACTGCCTGGAGGTGGCACCGGATTCTCAATCTCCGCTGCGCTTACCGGACTTATGTACTTGCCATGCAAGTCGGTTGCTCTGAAGGCGGTCTGATCCCTTGACAGCTTTCGGGGCCGTCGTCCACTGTGCATCTACATCGTTGTAGGAACCCGCCCACCCCATCGGTGACCGGATCGACAAGGAGGACACCGACTGACCCCGCCGACGGCTACGACCAGTGCTGGATGCTCGAGAGCGGCCGGCGGATGGAGGTATGAACCCGGTACTTTCCCGACGCGCCGTCATCAACCCGAAAGTGCGGGATCGGACGAGGCGGCGCCGACTGGGCTCGGCCACCCGATCAGCGCTCTCCACCGCCTCGCGCACACCTCGTCCTCCTAGGCACTCCTCACCGACCGCCTGACGCGATCGAACGGGCAGAACCACACCGCGCGACTGCGCCGGCCCCGCGCCGGACTTCTCGTACCACCCCGCCACATGCCCCTGCACTGTTCCGCACGACCGCTGGACGCGGTCCTTGACCAGGAGGGACATCCCCCGTGGAACGCCGCACGTTCCTGACCAGATCCCTGTCTGCCGCCGGTGCCGTCGCATTGACCGGCACCCCCGCACCCGCACAGGCCTTGTCGTCCCCGAGTCCGGTCGCCCCGGCCGCCGGCTCCCCCCACTACGCCGCCAACCGCGCCCCCCTGCAGCAGGAGCCGTTCCTGCGGCTGCCGCCCGGCAGCATCACCCCGAAGGGCTGGCTCCGCACCCAGCTGGACCTGCAGCTCGACGGTCTGAACGGGCGCATGCCGGAGGTGTCCGACTACCTGGACGACAGGACCAGCGGGTGGGCCGTTCCGGAGCGGGGCGGCTGGGAGGAACTGCCCTACTGGCTGCGGGGGTTCGGCGATCTGGGCTACGTCACCCAGGACAGCCGTACCCTCGAACTCACCCGCGCCTGGATCGACCGCATCCTCGCCACCCGGCAGCCCGACGGCTTCTTCGGCCCCTCCAGCCTGCGCACCTCGCTCAACGGCGGACCGGACTTCTGGCCCTACATGCCGGTCCTGGACGCGCTGCGCACCTGGCAGGAGTACAGCGGCGACGATCGCGTCGTACCGGCTCTGACCGGCTGGCTGAAGTACCTCCACGCCCAGCCCGGCACGCTCTTCGGGCAGGGCTGGGGCTCGGCCCGCGTCGGAGACACCATCGACACCGCCTACTGGCTCTACAACCGCACGGGCGACGACTGGCTGCTGGACCTGGTCCGCACGATGCACACCCACAGCGCCGACTACACCCACTCGATCCCGACCTGGCACAACGTCAACCTCGCCCAGGGCTTCCGGGAACCCGCCCAGTACGGCGTCCTCGCCGGCGATCCCTCCTTCCTCGCGGCCACCCACCGCGTCTACGACACCGTCATGGACAGCTACGGGCAGTTCCCCGGCGGTGGCTTCGCCGCGGACGAGAACGCACGCCGCGGCTACCACGACCCGCGCCAGGGCTTCGAGACGTGCGGCATCGTCGAGTACATGCACAGCCACCAGATACTCACCCGTATCACCGGTGACACCCTGTGGGCCGACCGCTGCGAGGACCTGGCCCTCAACCTGCTGCCCGCCGCCTTCGACCCGCGGCAGAAGGGCACCCACTACGTGACGGCGGCCAACAGCGTCCAGCTGGACAACGTTGCCAAGTCGCACGGCCAGTTCAACAACTCCTTCGCCATGCAGGCCTACATGCCCGGCATCCACCAGTACCGGTGCTGCCCCCACAACTACGGGATGGGGTGGCCCTACTACGCCGAGGAGATGTGGCTCGCGAGCATCGACGGCGGCCTGTGCGCCTCCCTGTACGCCGAGTCCTCCGTACGTGCCAAGGTGGGTGACGGCACCACGGTCACCGTCACCGAGCGCACGGACTACCCCTTCGACGACACCGTCACCCTGACGGTGTCCACTCCGCGAGCCGTCGACTTCCCGCTCTATCTGCGGGTTCCGGGATGGTGCGAGGAGCCCTCGGTCAAGCTGGGCGGGCACCCCGTGGCCGCCAAGCGCAGCGGCGGCCACCTCGTTCTCGACCGCCGGTGGCACGACGGCGACCAGATCGTCCTGCGGTTGCCGATGCGCACGACGGTGCGCACCTGGAGCAGCAACGAGGATTCCGTCTCCGTCTACCACGGCCCCGTCAACTACTCCCTGCGCATCGAGGAGGAGTGGCAGCAGTCCGGCGGCAGCAGCACATGGCCGGAGTACGAGGTGCGCCCCACCTCGCCGTGGAACTACGCACTGGAACTGGACCGGCAGGATCCTGCCCGGTCCTTCACCCTGGAACGCACCCGCGCCCGCGCCGCCAACCCCTTCAGCCACTCCGGCACCCCGGTGCTCATGCGGGCCAAGGGCCGGCGCCTGACCGGCTGGGTGAGCGACGACCAGGACGTCGCGGCTCCGATGCAGCAGAGCCCGGCCCGCACCACGGAGCCGGTCGAACGCCTCACCCTGATTCCGGCGGCCGCCGCGCGACTGCGCGTCACGGCCTTCCCGACCGCCTCAGCGTCCGGCAAGGCACTGGAGTGGGCGGCGGTCACCGCCTCCTTCAGCGGCGTCGACAGTCCTCAGGCACTGCTCATGAACGCCGTCGCCGAGCCGTCGAGTTCGTTCGACCAGACGATTCCGCGCTTCACATGGTGGGACCACACCGGGACCGAGGAGTGGATCCAGTACAGCTACGCCGAGCCCGTCCGCGTCAACGCGGCATCGGTGTACTGGTACGACGACACCGGCCACGGTGCCTGTCGCGTCCCCGAGTCCTGGCGGCTGGAGTACCTCTCCACGGACGGCCGGTGGCACCCCGTGGACGGCGCCCCCGACTACGGCGTCGCCACCGACCGGTTCAACCAGGTCTCCTTCCCCACCGTCACGACCACGGCACTGCGCATCACAGTGCGGCTCCGCGCCGGGTTCTCCGGCGGCGCGCTGGCCTGGCGCACCCAGCCGGACGGCCCGCGCGCCTGACGGCCGGCAGAACCCAAAGGGCCTGCCACCGACGCCGTGAACAGACGGCGGGCATGCCGACCGCATCACTCCAACGAATGTCCAGCGAAAGGTGAGAACCGCCTTGAGTCCCGGAAGACACCGCATGACACTCCTGCGCAGACTGGCGGCCGCGGCTCCGCTGCTGCTCGGCGGCGCACTCCTCGCGCCGGCCTCCCTCGCCCACGCCGAACCGACGAGCGGGGCAGCATCCACCGTCACTCCGCAGGGGCTGCGCAGCGACTGCTATCTCAGCTCCGACAGCACGTCGCTGGACTTCGCCACCTACGGCAGCACCGGGGTGCAGCCCTCCCTCAACGTCAAGGACCTCCTCCCGACGCTGCGCGACTGCGCCGGGTCCACCCTGAACGACGCCGTGCACTGGACGGGCATGCTGGACGTGCCCACCGGCGGTTCGTACACGTTCTACATCAAGGGCGACAACGGCTTCCGCATGTCACTCGACGGTACGAGCGTCATCGACCACTGGACGACCGACTGGGACGTCCAGACCACGTCGCAGCCGATCACGCTGACGGCCGGTATGCACCAGTTGTCCTTCGACTACAACCAGGGCAACGGCGGCGCCTACATCCAGACCGAGTGGTCGGGCCCGGGCATCGCCCGGCAGCCCGTCCCCGACTCCGCCCTGCACCAGCCGGCCGGCTTCGCGCCCCTCGACCTGCACAGCACCGTCGACTCCACCGGCCGGGAAGCGGTCGTACAGCTGCCCGCCGCGGTGAACTCCGTGCCGGCGGACGTCACGAAGCACGTCTCGGTGATCGCCGGTGGCCACCGCTGGACCCCGACGGTGACCACGGACCCCGCCGATCACTCCAAGCTGGTCTTCACCGCGGCGGCCTCTGACACCCCGGCGGCCATGAAGTCCCGGGTGCGCATCAGCTACGACGGGCAGGGCGGCCTGAACACCGCCACCGGCCCGCTGGACGTGTTCTCCAGCGTCGCCCAGAACAACTCCACCTGGTACTTCGCCACCAAGTGGGCCAAGGACGTCTCGCCGTCCAACGCCCTGCCCGACTACCCGCGTCCGCAGCAGACCCGCAAGCAGTGGGCCAACCTCAACGGCACGTGGCAGTTCCAGGGAACGACGCAGGACGCCCCGCTGCCCACGAGCGAACTGAGCGGGAAGATCCTCGTCCCCTACCCGATGGAGGCGCCGCTGTCCGGCGTCGCCGAACACCACGACTGGTCGCTGTACCAGCGCACGTTCAAGGTGCCGGCCGGCTGGCGGGTCGGCTCGGGCAACCGTCTCCACCTGAACTTCGGCGCGGTGGACTACGAAGCCTGGGTCTACGTCAACGGCAAGCAGGTGGCCCACCACCTCGGCGGATACCAGGCGTTCACAGCGGACATCACGGACGCCGTCACAGGCAGTGGCGACCAGACCGTCCTGCTGAAGGTCAAGGACACCACCGACCCCTCGCAGCAGGCGACCGGAAAGCAGTCGCGCGACCCGAGCGGCATCTGGTACACCCCCACCTCGGGTATCTGGCAGACGGTCTGGATGGAGCCGGTCCCCGAGGAGAGCGTCGACTCCCTGGTCCTCACCCCTGACCTCAAGGACGACTCCCTGTCGGTCACCGTGCGCCCCAGCGCCGGAACGAACGCTTCGGCCCGTGTGACCGCCACCGCGTTCGACGGCGACGAGCGCGTCGGTTCCGTCACCGGCGCCGCGGGGGTCCCCCTGCGGCTGCACATTCCGCACCCCAAGCTGTGGAGCCCGGACCACCCGTTCCTCTACGACCTGAAGGTCACCCTGGCCGACGGCCGCTCGCACGACAGCGTGGGCTCCTACTTCGGCATGCGATCGATATCGCTCGCCAAGGTCGGCGGGGTGAACAAGATCGAACTCAATGGCAAGCCCACCTTCCTCCTCGCCACTCTCGACCAGGGCTTCTGGCCCGACGGCATCTACACGGCCCCGACGGACGCCGCGCTGAAGTCGGACCTGCAGCTGCACAAGCAGCTGGGCTTCAACGCCGTGCGCAAGCACATCAAGGTGGAGCCGGCCCGCTGGTACTACTGGGCCGACAAGCTCGGGCTGATGGTCTGGCAGGACATGCCCAGCCGCAACACCGGCTCCGCCAGTGCCGCGAGCAACGCGGAGTTCGACAAGGAGGTCCACCAGATCGTGGACCAGCACATCAGCAGCCCCTCCGTGATCATGTGGAACATGATGAACGAGGGCTGGGGCGAGCAGAGCAAGCAGTCCACCGGTGAGCTCGCCGACTCGGTGAAGCAGCAGGACCCCTCGCGCCTGGTCGACGCGCACTCGGGAGTCAACTGCTGTGCCTCCAAGGGCGACTCCGGCCGCGGTGACGTCATCGACTACCACCTCTACCACGGCCCGGCGAACCCCGCCCCCGACGCCACTCGCGCGGCCGTCGACGGAGAGCACGGCGGCTACTCGCTGACGATCCCCGGGCACATCGCCGGAGTCGCCGGCGGTCAGGACTACGGTGGCGGCCCCGCCGACATCGCCGAGATGACCAAGACGTACGTGGACAACACGAGCCTGCTCCTCGCGAATGCGTCCACGACCCTTTCCGGCTCGGTCTACACCCAGATCAGCGACGTCGAGGGTGAACTGAACGGTCTGGTGACCTACGACCGGGCGGTCCTGAAGGTCGACCCCGACCAGGTCAGGGAGATCAACCGCAAGGTCATCGCTGCCGGCGACAGCGCTCGCTGACGGCAGGCCCAGCACTACCGGTACCGCTCAGCCTCGGCCCTCTCAGACCCGGCCACCCCGGTCCTGAGAGGGC
>NZ_JBSGDB010000198.1:0-15365 GCF_053602155.1 Streptomyces sp. NPDC004561 | reverse complement strand
TGTTCAGCCACTATGCTTACGTTGGGTGCGCTGATCCGCTGACCTGCGGTGATCAAACTTCGATGACACAAACTCGCGTCCGTCAAAGTCCGATGGCAAACGGTCAAGATCCAGTGGCGCGGGACAACGAGGCCCTGATCACTCGGCGTCGAAGCCGCAACCTAAAGTCGCTCCGCCAACCTTGCGCGCGCTAACCTCAACAGGTCAACGCGACAGATTCGGGGGACATGCATGAGCCAAGAGACGCGGTTGCTTGAGTGTCCGCACTGCGAGCGCATGTCCTTTTTGGATGCATGGGTCACCTATGAAGACATTCCCCGTCCAGACGAAGACTTCTGGCCGACCCACTACACCCTCCTTGGCTGCGGGATATGCAGGCAAGCTCAGCTCTGGAAATCAGCCGAAGGACCTGACGGCTCTGATGAGTCCGAGGAACGGCTCTGGCCGCCGGTTGCCGCCCTAGCACAGGGAATCCCAGCAGCCATACAGCGAGAGATGATCGAAGCGCGTGCATGCTTCGATGCCAAGCTGTACACGGCAGCCGCAGTCATGGTTCGTCGCTCGTTGGAGGGCATGGGCATCGAGCAGGGCACGAAGAAGAGAGCCCTCTTTCAGGCGCTCCAGGAACTCCGAGATAACGGGAAGATCGAGGGCCGCCTGTTCGACTGGGCACAGGCATTGCGAGTGCTTGGCAATCAAGGCGCCCACTTCAGCGAGGAATCGGTCAGCCGGGAAGATGCAGCAGACGCCTTGTCTCTTGCCGAGGCTCTTCTCAACTACGTCTACGTCTTCACGGTCCAGTACGAGGAATTCCGAAACCGTAGGCAGCCGCCAGGGAAGGCCGCTGGGTGACCCTGATGCCGCAATCGCTAAGGCGCCGGTACGGCCGGTCCGACAGCTACCACCAGGCTCCGGTGCCGTCGCCGGGGGCCGGCTGTCGTGGGATTGCTCTGGTCGACGACACCTTCCGATAGCGCGGCTGGGGTCGGTGGGGTGCAGCGAGGCATACGCGCGCCTGATCGGTCGTCGCACCCGCCGCCGTGGCTGACTGTCTTCGGCTGAGGCTCGTGCCACAACCGTGCCAGATGCAGGGGTCAGCCACGGTCAACACCGGTGCCCTGCGATCGAGTACCCGCCCGCTTCCTCGGACAACGAAGCCGCAGCTCAGCTGCTAGATCGCCCAGCCTCTCTCCTTAAAGCGGGTGTCGCAGGTTCGAATCCTGCCGGGGGCACACGTTGAAGGGCCAGTTCAGGGGCTTGATCCCCTTGAACTGGCCCTTTCGCGTGATCACGGCCGTGCACCACACCTGGTCATCAGCTCACGCGGACTCGCGCCTGATGCAGCGAGGAAGGCCGTCGGGAGAACGAGGAGCCGGTGGCGCGGCGCCATCGAGTCGGCCACTGCGAAGACTTCGGCCACCGTGAGGACGGGCCGCTCTGGCACGTCGTAGCGGTCGGCGCCCTTGATGCGGCACGGGTTGCGCCGGATCGGAGTTGGCCACAGCTCGGAAGATCACGCGGTCCCTTCGGCAGCTTCTACAGTGTCCCAAGGCCAAGGGGCCGGGGGCACGGCGATCAGAAGGGCTGACGCACCGACGTGGCACAGAACGAGCGGTTGGCCGACCTGAAGCCCGTTCGCCAGCGTCAGGCCGCCGCTCTGGCGCTGTCGCGGTGGCGTGCGCCGGTACTCGCGTTCGAAATGGATGCGGACTGGGGCGTCGACCCGCATGTGCTGGAGTCGCTGTTCCGACTGGCAACGGAACCGCCTGGGGAACAGTCGAACCACGCCTACGGCCAGGCATTCGCCGAGCTGTGCACGGCCCCGATCTTCGAGTCCGAAGTCGACCCGGACACGGTCCAGCTCTTCCAATTGGAAATCTTCGGGGGCTTGTGGGCCTTCGGCGAGCTGCTCGACAAGCCAGGCCTGGACGAGGCCAAACGAGTAGTCGAGTTGTCGTCCGGCCTGGCGGGCTACCTGGACAGTCTCGTCGAGGGCTCGTTCTACTCCCGTCCCTCGGAGGATGCGCACCACCAGTACCTCGCCAACCTGGCAGACCGGACGAGCGGCGAGGGATACTTCGCCTCACGCAACTTCGTCGTCGAGTCCGCCTGCCACGGCGCCCTCCGGACCTTTCCCGATTCCGATGGGCTGCTCGACTCGTCCGCGGGACGCGAGTTGCTCGCGATTTGCGAGAACTTCGGCGAAGAGCTCGTCGCAACGCTGCGGTGGCTCCGCACGACAGACCATTAGCCTCGATCGTTCATGAGGAGTCCGTCAGCTTGCTGGCGGACTCTTTGTGGTGGGGGTTTCGGCGTCTGGGCAGGCTGACGGCCCGGTTGTCGCGTCGGGTGTGCGCCGGGTTCCACGGCTCCGGTCGGAGTGGTGCTGCTCGCAGGGACGGGAACGTGCCGGTCAGCCGGGGTTCGGGAGGACGCGGAGCCGGTCCAGGGCATCGCTGATCACGTCGGCCCAGGGCCAGTGCCTGGCCAGACGGAGGTAGCGGCGGCGGCCGGTGGTGATGAGCTGCGCGGCGGCGGAGAACAGCCGAAGCCGAAGGCGGCGGGGCTCCCACAGGCGGGCCTTGCCGGTGAGAGCGAGCAGGGGCATCCAGGCCAGCAGGTCCAGGGCGATCTGGGTGATCTCCAGCCAGATCTGGTTCTGTGCGGCGCCGTGGAGGGGAAGGTTGCGCAGGCCGGTGGCGCGGGCGGCGCGGATGCGGTCCTCAGCACGGGCACGCTGGCGGTGGCGCAGTTCAAGGGCGGCGATCGCCTCGCCCGCTGTGTTGGTGGCGAAGCAGGTCAACCGCATGCCGTCGGCGTCGGTGAAGCGCAACTGGGCACCGGGGTGCGGCCGTTCCTTCCGCACGATCAGCCGCAGCCCGTTGGGCCAGCCGGTCAGGCAGTCGCCGCCGAGTTCGGCGACCCAGGCGCCGTCGCGGATGTCGCCGTCGGGTTCGACGGCCGGTGTCCAGGCCGCGGCCGGGACCTTCAGGACGGCCTGGTGGATGGCGTCGGTGATGGTCATGCCGACCGAGTACGACAGCCACCTTCCGCGCTGGGCGAGCCAGGCGACGAACTCGTGGGTGCCGCCGCCGGAGTCGGTACGGATCAGCGTCTGCCGGCCGCGCCGGAACCGTTTCGGCAGCTGGGCCAGGGCCAGTCTGGTGGCCTCGATGTGGTCGGCGGCGGTGTTGGAGCCCGCGTTGCCGGGCCGCAGCAGGCCCACGACCGGCTCGCCGGACCCGCTGCGGCCGTGGTCGACGAATCCCATCAGCGGGTGGTGGCCGAACGTCTTCTTCCAGGTCGCGGCTGCGTCCTGCTTCTCGGAGTGGGCCAGGACGAGGACGCCGTCGATGTCCACGATCACCTGCCCGCCCGCGTCCGGCGCTGCTTCACCGGCCAACCGCCATACGTGTTCGCGTACTTCAGCACGGGCGGTGCGCAGTGCTGCCAGGACGCGCTGTCCGCCCGACGCCAGCGTGTTGATCAGCCGGGAGACCGTGGGGTCGGAGGCTACCGGCCCGAACACGGCCGGCTCAGCCCGCAGCAAGCCCACGTCGGCCAGGCAGTCCCCGCCGAGTGCCACCGCGAGCGCGACATCCAGCAGGATCTTGCCCGGATCGTGCACCGCCCGGGCCTTCCGCCACGGCTCAAGCGCCGCCGATATCGCCGTGTCGAGACCGGACTTGCGGATCGTCTCGACCAGCAGCACGGCCCCGGCCTGCGAGACGACCCCACGGCCGCCGCCCTCGACGCGGACACGCGGGTAGGACCCGATACGCTTCTTCACCTGGAAAGTGCCTCCGGCGGTGGCGGGAAAAAGGACCTCAGCAATCCTCATTCTCGCTGGTCAGAGGCACTTTCTGCTTTCTTGATCACCAGTCGGACAGCCCGCCTCGTGAAAGCGCGAGGTTAGCGATCACGCCCCGAGCCCGGTGGCGGGCAGCCGTGGCGGGCCGGCGACTCGGCGGAGGGCAGCTACGTCATCAGGTGGTGTTCATCGTGCTGTCGATCGTGGGTTTGCTGCTGCCGGTCCGCGAGTTCTTTCCACGTCTCTCGCAGCAAGGCCGAGCCTGAGTGCCATCGAGTGGACCGAGGAACGTTCCCCGAATCGTGCCACTGCCGTGCCAGAACGGACGGGGACTCACGGGGGGACAAGGGAAAAGGCCCCGGACCGATCTTGGTTCGGGGCCTTTGGCCTGAGTAGCCCGTCCATGTGACTCATGGCCTCTCGCTTCCTGAAACCCCTCAAGCAGCAACCCCGTTGCCCCGGTGGCCGTCCGATGCCCCGTCAGGCGGTGACACGTCGACTGTGCGCAAGTACGCGCGACGACGGAACCGCATGCTTCAAATGTTCACAACCGTAGGCACGGACGCCGGTTTGTGATTGGATGCGCGGGTTGTGGCCCGTGTGGCGCAGCCTCCCGCGATCGTGGAGGCCGCCGGGGCGCGCGGGGAGGGCGTGGGGGCCCTCGGGGACGGGGATTCAGGGGGGTTTCCTTGGCGATGTCACAAGGCGGTGCGGTGGTGGGTGCCACCGCACATGCGCACGGACGCAGACACACCCGGTGGCGCGGCCTGGCGCTCGCCCTGACCGCCGCGGTGACCGCGGGCCTGGTCGGGCTGGGCCTCTCCCAGGCGCAGGCGAGTGAGACGACCGGCTCGGTGGACACACTCCGGACCGGCTGGGACGGGAGTGAACCGGATCTCGGTCCGTCCGACGTGCGCTCCTCTTCCTTCGGGCAGCTCTGGAAGGCTCCCGCGCAGCTCGACGGGCAGATATACGCCCAGCCGATCGTCGTCGGCGGCACCGTGGTGGCGGTCACCGAGAACAACGAGGCCTATGGCCTCGACCGCGCCACGGGAGCCGTGCTGTGGCAGCGCAGCTTCGGGCCCGCATGGCCCGCGTCCACCCTCAACTGCGGCGATCTGGTGCCGACCATCGGCAGCACCGCCACCCCGGTGTACGACCCCGCCAGCGGCGCGGTCTATCTGACCACCAAGGTCGACGGCGGTCCAACCCATCTGAGCCCGCACTGGTACATGCACGCGCTCGACCCGGTCACGGGGGCGGAGAAGTCCGGCTTCCCCGTGACGATCCAGGGCACCCCGTCCAACGACCCCACCCAGTCCTTCCTGCCCGCGTACCAGATGCAGCGTCCGGGCCTGCTACTGCTCGACGGGGTGGTGTACGCGGCGTTCGGCGGACACTGCGACGCCAAGCCCTATCGCGGCTATGTGGTCGGCGTCAGCACCACCAGCCCCTCGGTGACCTCGATGTGGGCGACGGAGACCGGCGCCAGCAACAGCGGGGCCGGCGTCTGGCAGGCCGGCGGGGGACTGGTCTCGGACGGTCCCGGCAGGATCTTCCTCGCCACCGGCAACGGCGTCAGCCCGGCGCCCGGCCCCGGCAGCGCCCCGCCCGGCACTCTCGCGGAGTCCGTGGTCCGGCTGCAGGTGCAGGCCGACCGGAGTCTGAAGGCCGCCGACTTCTTCAGCCCGTCCAACGCGCCGACCCTGGACCAACAGGACAAGGACCTGGCCTCCGGCGGGCCGGTCGGCCTGCCGGACGGCTTCGGCACCGCCCGCCACCCGCATCTGCTGGTGCAGCAGGGCAAGGACGGCCGAGTCTTCCTGCTGGACCGCGACGACCTCGGCGGGAGTTCGCAGGGCACCGGCGGGACCGACGACGTGGTGGGGATCACCGGCCCGCTCAAGGGGCAGTGGGGCCACCCCGGGGTCTGGGGCGGTGACGGTGGCTATGTCTATGTCGTCGGCAATGGTGGCTCACTGGTGGCCCTGCACCGCGGTGTGACGGGCTCGGGCGACCCCGCGCTGACCGTCGCCGGGTCCAGCCAGGACTCCTTCCCCTACACCAGCGGATCGCCGGTGGTGACCTCCGACGGAACGCGCTCGGGCAGCGCCCTGGTGTGGGTGGTCTGGTCGGGCGGGTCCAGCGGCGCCAACGCCCAGCTGCGCGCGTACGACCCGGTTCCCGACGCGAACGGCGTCCTGCCGCTGGTCTGGTCCGCGCCGATCGGCACCGCACCGAAGTTCGCCACCCCGGCCACCGACGGCGGGCAGGTCTTCGTCGGCACCCGGGACGGCAAGGTCTACGCCTTCGGCAACCCGGTGGGCAGCCCGCTCAAGGGCGGACCGGCCGAGTTCGGGCTCGTGTCGGTGGGCGGCTCCGCGAGCACCGACGTCGTCCTGACGGAGAACCAGAACCCGTCCAAGTCCCTCGGCATCAAGGGCGTCACCGTCGACGGTCCGTTCACCGCGGACACCTCCTCGCTGCCGCCGACGATCCCGGCGGGCGGGCAGCTGTCGATACCCGTCTCCTTCACACCCACCGCGGTCCTGGGCGCGAGCGGAACGCTCACCGTGGCCACCGACGCCGGCAGTTTCGCACTGAGCCTGCACGGCGTCGGTACCAAGCCCGGTCTGGCCGCGTTCCCGGGCACGGTGTCCTTCCACAACCAGCCCACGGGGACCACGGCCACCGCGAACGTCCAGCTGACGAACACGGGCACCGACCCCGAGACCATCACCTCCGTCACCGCGCCCGACGGACCGTTCACGGCCGCCGACCTGCCGAGCGCGGACCCGGCGAACCCGACGGTGATCCCGGCCCAGAGCTCGATCGTCCTGCAGGTCGGGTACGAGCCCACGGCCACCGGCCAGAATTCCTCGTCGATCACGCTGAGCAGCAGCAGCGGTGCGCTCACCATCCCGGTCGAGGGCGACGCGATCAGCGGCCAGGGCCACCTGGTGTTCAATCCGACGACTCTCTCGTTCGGCGCGGTGGTCCGCGGCACGTCGAGCACACGGAGCTTCACCATCACCAACACGGGGAACATCCCGGTCACCGTCACCAAGGCGAAGGCCCCGGCAGGTGCGTTCGGCAGCGCCGACCAGCTCGCCGAGGGCCTGGTCATCGGTCCCGAGCAGAGTGTCCGCCAGACGGTCACCTTCGCCCCGACCGTGAGCGGCAGCCAGTCGGCCACGTACGAGGTCACCGGCGACGCCGGGCAGGGGGCGCAACTGGAGCCGCTCACCGGCATCGGTGTGCCCCCGGCGTCGCAGCTGGGCACCCTGCTGGCACGGGACTCCTCCGGCACCCTGTGGCAGTACCGCGGCACTGGTGTGCCCTCCGGGGCACTGGCCGCCCGGGCCGCCGTCGGAACCGGCTGGAACACCTACAACATCGTCACCAGTGTCAGCGGTGAGATGGCGGACGGCACCGGAACCGCCGTCGGCCGTGACAGCAGGGGCACGCTGTGGTTCTACCAGGGCACCGGCAACCCGAAGGCACCCTTCGCGCCCCGGAAGCAGGTCGGCTCCGGCTGGAACATCTACAACTCCATCGTCGGCGCCCGTGACGTGACCCGGGACGGGAGGGCGGACCTCGTCGCCCGCGACAGCAAGGGCGGCCTGTGGCTGTACCGGGGCACCGGCAACGCTTCGGCACCCTTCCTGGCCCGCATCTCCATCGGCTACGGCTGGAACACCTACAACTCCATCGTCGGCACCGCCGACCTGACCGGAGACGGCAAGGCGGACCTCGTCGCCCGCGACACCAAGGGCGGCCTGTGGCTGTACCGAGGCACCGGCAACGCCTCGGCACCCTTCCTGGCCCGCATCTCCATCGGCTACAGCTGGAACACCTACAACTCGCTCATCTGACCGAGCACGGAGGCGCGGGCCCGCGTGAGGGACCGCGCCTCTGATTCCGGCGACAGCTGTCCTGCCGGGCTTCAGAGACTCCCGCGGTTCCAACCGCCTGGTGCAGTCGGGCATGACAGGAGACGCACTACGCGAGGTCCAGGAGCTCTTCCGTCCGAGCCGACCCTTCCGTGTTCCGGCGGGCGCGTCTGGTTCAGGAGGCCGGTTCGGCCGGGCTGCAGCGGGGGGTGCAGACCCAGAGGCGGAAGAGGAGACCCCGGTGTCTCAGCTCGCACAGTACGCGGCCGCTCGCTCCCAGCGGGCTGGCACAGACGGCGCAGTCCAGGGCCATCTGCTGGCGGGGGCGCAGGCGGCCCACGTCGGGGAGGAGCGGGGACGCAATGGCGGGACTGTTCAACTGGCGCCTCTCTTCCGGAGTCCGGCCGGGACCGGCACGGTGTCACCGGGGCGGCCGGGTGCGTGCGGCCGTAACGGTTCGCGGTCGGCGCGGTCGAAGAGGTTCATCGACGTGGATCCTTCGAATGTTCTCGGGCCGTGGCCGGCTTCGCGGCATGTGCGAAGCCGGTTCTCGTGCTGCCGCGTCAGCGGTGCGTCTGAGAACGAACGGACGGTCCCTTGTGGTCTTTCCGCGGGAGGTCGCCACGAGCCGACGGCCTGGCGGTCTTCGGCTGCTGCCCGTTCGCCGCCTCGTCGGCGCATCCCTCGGGAGAGTGCACCCGGTGGCGCGGAAGCGTCCGTCGGGGCGGCCTGGTGAGGGTGATCTGGCGAACCACCTGCTGGAAGCAGGTCAGGGACGCGAAAGTCGGCAGGGCGGCGGTCGCGGCGCCGATGATGCTCCTCGGCGCCTGCGCGGCACAGAGCGTCATGGCGATGCAGGAGAAGACCAGGAGCACGGACCAGGAATGGAAGGCCCGGCGCCGGTACAGCGCGGCCCGGACGATGGACAGCGACGCCACCAGCCAGGGGCCGAACACCAGGAGGGGCCACCAGGAGACCACACTGCTGTGCGCGCGGGAGGCCGCCACCAACCGCAGCGGGTCGTAGGCGATCAGACCGCCGAAGGTGCTCACGGCGGATGCGATGACCGTCGCCAGTGCGGCGATCACATAGCTGGCGATTCGGATCCTGCTCGGGCGCTGCCGTGTCCTGACCTTGCGATGCCCGCCAGAGGGAGTCCTCACCGGCGGCAGTTCGGCCGTGAGTTCCACCAGGGCTTCTCGCGGGGTCTTCGCGTCCGGAACGGCGAGGTGATCATCGAAATGATCCTCATGGCGTGCCGCCGGAATCCTCGGCTGCTGCTCGATCGCATCGCGCAGCATGTAGGCCAGCTCTTCCGCGGGATCCCAGGTCGAGTCCGGGGGAACCAAGGGCTGGTACAAATCGTCGGCGGGCGCTTGGTGCCACCCCCCACCATCCTGGTATTCGTCCGGATACTCGACGGGGAAATCGGGATAATACCCGAACTCAGGAGTCATGAGACGGTTCGATCATTCAGCCGATGGACCGCCGAACGAGATTCCCGAACTGACCCACCCTCTTGAGATATCCCCCTCCACCGAGGTGAGCGCGTCCACGAATTTCTGGAGGATGTCTTCGGTCACCTCGAGCGTGACGGGAAGTCCGCCCCTCATCAGGACTCCCTTAGTGGTATCCAATCCGGTCGATGCAGGCAGGTAGGTGTAGGAACCCAGCCGCACAGGGGGACGCCCAGCAGTCGAGCAGGCCGGATCCGGAACCGAATCCAGCCCCCGCCCCGTCATCACCTTCGTCATGCTGTACCTAACGCCGCCATCCGGCGGTGGGTGCGACGCGAACGGGTGAAGAATTACTCACAATATCCGGCTCAATTATTTGGGCCCGCCGTCATCCGGTATGAGGGATGACAAACGGATGATTCCCGAGATGATCTCATCCGGATGATCTCGGGAAATCACATGATCCCCACTCCTGCCGCGACACGGCCGTCGGACCGGGGTTCACTTCATTGCATGAGCGGCGGCAGGAGGACACCTCACCCGCGAAGGCACACGCCCCGGTGGTACGTGGAGCGGTGGCAGGCCGCGGCACGCCGTTTCGACGAGAGCGGGGCGGGCCGGCTGTGGGGCCGGCTCGAGGCGGTCGACTTCTTCGGGCACTCCTTCCAGCTGGCCGCGCTCGCCCTCCTGTGCTTCTTTCCGCTCCTGATCATCATCTCGGCGGCCGCGGGTCAGAACGCGGCCGCGGTCCTCGCCGGCTGGCTGGGGCTGAACCAGCAGGCGGCACAGGCCGTGGCGTCCCTGTTCGCGCCCACGACCAGCTCGTACACCCTGACCGGGACGAGCGCCGTCCTGCTCCTGCTCGGGGCCGTGGCCGTGGCCGGCACCCTCCAGAGCTGGTACCGGATGCTGTTCGACGTCCCCGGCGGCGGATGGCGGAACACCGCGACGCAGCTGACCTGGCTCGCCGGGCTCTTCACGTACGCCGCCGCGCAGGCCGCGTTCGGCAGGGTGCTCGGCGGGTGGCTCCTGCCCTTCCTGATCGGCTTCCTCTGGGCCGTGGCCTTCTGGTGGGTCAGCATGTACGTGCTGCTCGCCGGGGCCGTGCCATGGCCCGCTCTCTTCCTCCCGGCCCTGGTCACCAGCGTGTGCTGGACCGGCCTCGGAGCGTTCTCCGCGCACTACTTCTCCGCGGCGATCGTGGCTAACCAGCAGAAGTACGGCCCCATCGGCGTCGTCATGGTCATCCTGTCGTGGCTGGTGGGGGTCGGTGTGATCATCCACCTGGGGGCCATCGTGGGCCTCGCGATACGCCGGGCGGAATCGAGGCCGTGAAAGCCGGGTCGATCGCCCCGGGTCGAATAGTCGTGACGCCGAGAAGGCACTGCTCCGTCACCGCCGCTTCGCGAAGCAGTTCCTGGCTCCGGGTGCCCGTCGCTGTCCGCCGGCCAGGCTGCCGACGAGTGAATCCGGACGCCCGGTGGGTGGCGGCGGGCGGGCAAGCGGGAAGGCCTTCCGCACACCGGACAAGCGACAGGCAGAGAGCATCCGCATGCCGAAGTTCCTCATCCAGGCCAGCTACACGCCCGAGGGCACCAGGGGGCTGCTCGCGGAAGGCGCGAGTGGCCGCCGCGCCGCCGTCGACCAGGTCGTCGCAGACCTCGGCGGGACGGTCGAGGCCATGTACTACGCCTTCGGGGAGGACGACTTCGTGTGCGTCCTCGACTTTCCCGACGCGGTGTCCATGGCCGCCGTCAGCCTCGCCGTCAAGGCCAGCGGCGCGCTCCGCACCCGCGCCACCCCTCTCCTCACCGTCGAGGAGATCGACGAGGCGACCCGCCTGCGGATCGCCTTCCGTGCTCCCGGCATGTGAACGCGCCCGCCGGCACAGGTCCCGGA
This sequence comes from Streptomyces sp. NPDC004561, assembly GCF_053602155.1. NCBI lineage: Bacteria > Bacillati > Actinomycetota > Actinomycetes > Kitasatosporales > Streptomycetaceae > Streptomyces > Streptomyces sp. NPDC004561. The sequence goes on along the minus strand of NZ_JBSGDB010000198.1, from coordinate 4,305 downwards.
ACAGCCCGGCGCCGGTCAGGCACCCGGCGAGCCCTCCGAGGGGTGCCGGTCGGCGTGTCGGTTTCTTTACGGATCCCTGACGCGCCGTCCGCATCCAGCCACCCAGGCCGTGGTGTCCTCCCCGTTGTCCGGTACCGGACGGAAATCTCGTCGGAGATGGGAGTGCCATGGAAGGCACGGTCGTCGCAGTGGTGGTCGTGATCCTGCTCCTGCTGTTCGTGCTGAAGAGCGGTATGCGGGTGGTCAACCAGGTGGAGCGCGGGGTCGTGTTCCGGTGGGGGAAGGCGCTGCCGGGCCACCGGCAGCCGGGCATCACCTTCCTGGTCCCGTTCGCCGACCGGATGCGCAAGGTGAACGTGCAGGTGGTGACGATGCCCGTGCCGACACAGGAGGGCATCACCAGGGACAACGTGTCGGTGAAGGTCGACGCGGTCGTCTACTTCCGGGTGATTGACCCGGTGCGCGCGACCATCGAGGTGCAGGACTACGTCTTCGCCGTCGGCCAGGTCGCCCAGTCCTCCCTCCGGTCCATCATCGGCAAGAGCGACCTGGACGACCTGCTGAGCGACCGGGAGCGCCTGCACGAGGGGCTGGCCCTGATGATCGACAGTCCGGCCGCCGGGTGGGGCATCCACATCGACCGCGTCGAGATCAAGGACGTCCAGCTGCCGGAGTCGCTGAAGCGGTCCATGTCGCGGCAGGCCGAGGCCGAGCGGGAGCGGCGGGCCCGGGTCATCACCGCGGACGGTGAGTTCCAGGCCGCGCAGCAGCTCGCGAACGCGTCCAGGATCATGTCGGACTCGCCGGAGGCCATGCAGCTGCGGCTGCTGCAGACCGTGGTCGAGGTCGCCGCCGAGAAGAACTCCACGCTCGTCATGCCGTTCCCCGTCGAGCTGCTGCGTTACTTCGACCGGGCCGTGAAGAAGATCGACGCCGATCTCGACACGTCTCAGCCGACGCCGCCTCAGCCGCAGCAGACTCCGGCCGCGACCGAGCAGGCTCCGGCTCCCGTCGCGCCGGCTCAGATTCCGGCGCAGGAGAGCGGCGACCAGCACTAGCCAGGGCGAGCGTCACGCCCACCGAGCCCGCCGCCGTCACCGCCATCCCGGCGACGGGCGAGGTGGGTTGGTCACCTGGGCATGCCCGGGGCCTCGGGCGGGGCCGAACGGGTCCGTCGTCGTTTCGCCGGGGCGCGACAGGCCGTACGGCCGTGAGGGGCGCGGTCGGCCACGGCGGGCACGCGGTCGCGGTGGGGTCCATGGCCGGGTGGTCCGGCGGAGCGCATAGCATCCGCCCCATGACGACTGCTGACCACAACGCGCTGAATGTCGAGATCGGGGCCCTCACCGGCGGCTCCGCGAACCTGTCCCAGTACGCCGGCAAGGCCGTGCTCATCGTGAACGTGGCCTCCAAGTGCGGCCTGACCCCGCAGTACACGGGTCTGGAGAAGCTCCAGGAGCGGTACGGCGACCGGGGCTTCACCGTCCTCGGCGTGCCCTGCAACCAGTTCCTCGGGCAGGAGCCCGGCACCGCCGAGGAGATCGCCGAGTTCTGCTCGGCGACGTACGGCGTGTCCTTCCCGCTGACCGAGAAGGTGGAAGTGAACGGCGAGGGACGGCACCCGCTGTACGAGCGGCTCGTCGCCTTCGCCGACGCCGAGGGGCACAGCGGGGACATCCGCTGGAACTTCGAGAAGTTCCTGATCGGCCGCGACGGCGGGGTCGTCGCCCGGTTCTCGCCGCAGACCGAGCCGGAGTCGGCCGAGCTCGTGGCCGCCGTCGAGGCCCAGCTCGGCTGACCGCCGGGCACGGCTTGACCTTGTCCCTGGGGCAGGGACGAGCGTCCTTCTCGCCGGGCGGAACGGATCCGCCCGGTGACGGAGGATGGCATCGTGAACGAGGAGCTGCTGACCATCGGCGCCTTCGCCGCGCGGGCCCGGCTGTCGGCCAAGGCACTGCGGCTGTACGACCGGCTCGGACTGCTGGTCCCGGCCCATGTCGACGAGGCGAGCGGCTACCGCTACTACCGCGCCGGCCAGACGGAACGCGCCCGGCTGGTGGCCATGCTGCGGCAGCTGGACATGCCGCTCGCCCGGATCGCCGAGGTGGTCGGGGCCGAGGGCGCCGAGGCCGCCGAGCGGCTCGCCGCCTACTGGGCGGACGTGGAGGCCCGGGTGGCCGGGCAGCGGACCCTCGCCGAGTACCTCCGTGGACGACTGTCGGGGAGGAGCTCCGAGATGTACGGGAAGTTCGCGATCGAAACCGTGGACGTGCCGGCGCAGCTGGTGATCACCGAGAAGCGGCACACGCTGGCGGGCGAGCTGCCGGCCTGGATCGGCGCGTCGCTGGGCCGGCTGGAGGCGGCCGCCCGGGAGTGCGGCGGGGTGACCGGGGCGCCGTTCGTCGTCTACCACGCCGAGGTGTCGATGGAGAGCGACGGACCCGCCGAGTCCTGTGTGCCGGTGGCCGACGAGGCGGCGGCACGGGCGTGGGCCGAGCGCAACGGCCGCGGCTGGGAGATCGCGGTCCGGGTGGAGCCGGCGGCACGGCTGGCCTACACCCGCATCACCAAGGCGCAGGTGGCCCATCCGCAGATCCTCGCCGCCTTCGAGGCGGTGGAGCAGTGGACGGCCCGGGAGGGGCTGGAGACGGCCGGGCCCTGCCGGGAGGTCTACTTCGCGGACTGGGAGGCGGCGGGAGCCGGGGACCCGGTGTGCGACGTGGCGTTCCCGGTGCGGTAGCCGGGCGTGGCCGAGCCCTCTCGGCAAGGACGGCGACTGGTCGAGAGGGCTCTTCTGGTGGTGCGTGTGCGGTTGTCGTCGGACGGGTGGTCCGGGCCGTCCGACGGGTCGTGCGGACGAGGGTCAGGAAAGACCCCCTTACGCCTTGACCGAGGCCACGAAGGCGTTCCACGCGTCGGCGGGGAAGGCCAGGACGGGGCCCTCGGTGACCTTGGAGTCGCGGACGGCGAGTTCGGCGGTGGTGGGCGACTTGACCTCGACGCAGGCGCCGTTGCCCGCGGAATAGGAAGACTTCATCCACGTCTCCGAAGCGCCCTGAATCAGTGCCATGTCCACTCCTGTTGCGAGTTGCGGTAGTGCGGTTCACGCCAACCTTGTCGTCTGATTGGCGTGATCGACGCTACCGGGCAACTGCCCCTGCCGGAGTAGTCGTTCACTCAACCTGATGGCATATTCCAGAGGAGCCTTCCACGGGAGCGCACCCACGGTGTACGATCGCGCGCCCTCTGTGTCGGTGGCTCATTCCGCGTACTCTTTCGCCACCCTGTCGATGAATTGCCGGGAAGCATCCACATTGAGGGACTGCGCCCGCAGATGTTCGTACATCACGGCGTACTTCTGCACGTCCTGGGCCTTCTCCAGGTAGAGGTCGCTGGTGACGCCCTCCAGGTACACCACGCTGGAATCGGCGGCGTCGGCGAACTCCAGGATCGCGTACTGGCCGTTGAGCCCCGGATGCGCGCCCACCTCGAACGGCAGCACCTGCACGGTGACGTGCGGCTGCTGGGACATCTCGATCAGATGCTCCAACTGCTCCCGCATCACCAGCTTGCTGCCCACCTGCCGGCGCAGCGCCGCCTCGTCCAGCACGACCCACAGCCGGAGCGGGTTGTGCTCGGCGGTGATACGTTCCTGTCGGCGCATGCGCACCTGGACGCGCTTCTCGATCTCGGCGGTCGACGTCTCCGGCAACGCGCCCTGCACCAGGGACTCGGCGTAGGCACGGGTCTGCAACAGGCCGGTCACCAGCTGGGGTTCGTACACCCGCAGCGACTCGGCGTCCGTCTCCAGCCCGATGTACACGCTGTACGGGATGTCGCCGAAGGTGTGCCACCACCCCTGCTGCCGCGAGTCCCGGGCCATCTCCATCAGCGAGTCGACGATCCGCTGGTCCTCGACCTCGTAGACTCCGCACAGGTCACGCACATCGCGCTGGCTGATGCTTCTCCGGCCGTTCTCCAGCCGGCTGATCTTCGACTGCGACACGAGCAGTCGCTCGGCGACTTCCTCGGCCGTCATGCCTTTGAGCTCGCGGAGCCTGCGCAGCTCCTGGCCCAGCCGGCGCCGCCTGACGGTGGGATTGACATTGGACGCCACGGGACGTGCACCTCCGGCTGACTGCCTGTTACTTAACACTTTCCGTATCTGCTGTTCAGCAGACTGCCACCAAGGTGCTTTCTACCGCTGGGGAATGGTGGATATGCGGCGCGTACGCGTCAGTTCGCCACGGCTCACCACCCGATGGTGTGCCGTGGACGCAGTCGAGCGGTGCGGTGAGACCAGTG
>NZ_JBSGDB010000197.1:0-15442 GCF_053602155.1 Streptomyces sp. NPDC004561 | reverse complement strand
GCACGCGCACGGCGCCGAGGTGACGTGCGTGCACCGGCCCGGCGAGGACCGTGCCGCCCCGGCGCCCGCCGGCGTCTACCGTTCCGTGCCGGTGCCCGATCCGCGCAGCGTCGAGGACGTCCTCGCGGGGCTGCTGCGCGAGGGCCGGGTCCCGGGCGACTACGACATCGTGTGCAGCCAGCACGAGTTCACCCTGGTGACCGCGGCCGTGACCGAGGGCGCGACCCGCTGGATGGACCCGTCGACCGCGGTCCGGCTCCGTGACAAGGCCGTACAGAAGGAGGCCGTGCGGCGGGCGGGCATCCCGGTGGCGCGCTGCCGGGTGATCGGCGACATCGGCGAGCTTCCCGGCGCCGCCGAACTGCCCGCCGTCGTCAAGCCCCTCGCGGGAGCGGCGACCCGGCACACCTACGTCCTGGACTCCGCCGAGTCCGTCGAACGCGCCGTGCGCGGCGTCGAGGCGGAGGGCGCCGGCGGGCCGTGGCTCGTCGAGGAGTTCGTCTCCGGGGACGAACTGATGCTGGACGGCGTGGTCCGCGAGGGCAAGGTGGTGTTCCTCTCCGTCTCGCGCTACCTGCACAACGCCATCCGGGTGCGCTCCGGTGCGATCGTGGGCGCCGTCGCCCTGGACCCCACCGTCCACGAGGACCTCTACGCGCGGGCGACCCGGCTGTGCGACGGCGCCCTCGACGCGCTCGGCCACCGGGAGGGCGTCTTCCACCTGGAGGCGTTCCGGCAGGCGGACCGGCTGGTGTTCAGCGAGTGCGGGGGCCGGGTCAGCGGTGGCAAGGCCTTCGTCGTCATCCGCGAGAAGTTCGGGGTCGACCTGCACGACGAGTGGGCGCGCGCCGTCCTGGGCCTCCCCTCGTGCGCCCTGGCCGCCGAACGCTCGCCGCGCGGGTACGGCCATGTGTTCCTCGCGGTGCCGGGCGGCGGGCGGATCGTCTCGCTGCCCGGGGCGGACCAGGTCATGGCCCGCGACGGCGTGGTCCTCGCCGACCTCGCCGCCCGCCCCGGCGACGTGCTGGCCGACCCCAGGCGCGCCTCGGACAGCGGGGCGGGCGCGGCGGTGGTGGCCGGCGCGGACGAGGAGGAGGTCGCACGCCGGCTCACCGGACTCGCGCGGTGGTTCGCCGGCGCGGTGACCGTGGAGGCCGGCGGGGATGCGTAGCCGGCTGCGGGCACTGCTGCCCGAGACGCGCTCCGGCCGGCTCCTGGCGGGCGGCATCGGGGTCAGCGCGGCCGGCAGCGGCGCGTTCCTGGCGAGTTCCACCCTCTACTTCGTCGGCCAGGTCGGCATGCGGCCCGCGCAGGTGGGCCTGGCCCTCTCGCTGGCCGCGGTCTGCGGCATCCTCAGCCCGCTGCCGGTCGGCCGGCTCGCCGACCGGTTCGGGGCACCCCGTCTGTATCTGGCCCTGATGGTGGTACGCGCGGCCGGTTACGCGGGCTTCGTCCTCGTCGGCAGCTTCCCGGCCTACCTCGCGCTGGCCGGCCTGGTGACGGCGGCGGACCGCGCCTGCTCGCCCCTGCAGCAGGCGGTCGTGGCCCTGGTGGAGGCACCGGACCGGCGCACCCGTGCCCTCGCGTCCGTCAACGCGATCCGCAACGCGGGCATGTCGCTCGGTCTCGTGCTGGCCGGCGCGGTCCTCGTGCTGCCGGGGCGGGGCGGGTTCGTCGCGCTGTTCCTGTTCAACGCGGCCTCGTTCCTCGTCGTCGCCGGAACCGCGCGCCGCGCACTCCGACTCGCACAGCCCCTCCCGGGGACGCACACCGGCCCACCGGCTCCGCCCGCCACCGAACCGCTCCCCGGGCCGGGCAGCCCGTGGCGTGACCGCCGCTACCTCGCGCTCACCGCCGGAAACGCCCTGCTCGCCCTCCACGACTCCGTGCTCCAGGTGCTGATCCCGGCCCAGGTGGCGACCCGGCACGGTGCGCCGGCGAGCCTGGTGCCGGTCCTGCTCGGCGTCAACACCCTGATGACCATCTTCCTCCAGGTGCCGTTCGCCAGGCTGGCGGCGGACACCGCGCGGGCCCGGCGCACCCTCGGCCTGGCCCTCGTCCCGCTGACCCTGGCCTGCCTCGCCCTCATGGGCGCCGGTGGCCTGCCGGTCGCGTCGGCGGCCGTTCTCACCGCGGCCGGCGTCGTGCTGCTGACGCTCGGCGAGAACCTGCACGCGGTGGCCGGCTACGAGCTGTCGTACACCTTGTCGGCCGAGGCCCAGCGGGGCCGCTACCTCGCCCTGTTCCAGGTCGGACAGAGCGCCCAGCTGGTGGTGGGCCCGGTGCTGATGACCGCCGTGGTCCTGCCCGGCGGCGCACCGGGCTGGGTCCTGCTGATCGCTCTTCTGTGCCTCGGCACGGTTCTCGCCCGCGGCGGCGCAGCCACGGAACGGAACAGCCGTATTCCCGTGCCGCATTGACTCGGGCAACCGCCCGACGGATCATCGGACCACTCAAAAGGACAGGGCGTGGAGATACTCCAGATCCCCGACATGGAAAGCCGAGCGTTCAACGCGCTCATTCCCGCGGATTCCGCACGCTCCATCACACTCGGCACACTGGGACCGGAGGGAACCAGCAGCGAGTACATCGCCCGGGCGATGTCCCGCGCGCTCGGCGCCCGCGGAGGATTCCGGATCCTCCTGGAGAACACATACGAACAGTGTGTGGAATCCCTCACCGAAAAGCGCGTCGATCTCGTGCTGGTGGCGCACGCCTATCCCGGTATCAACGCCTTCTACATGAACCCCGAGCTGAAACCCGCACTCGTCTTCCGGGGCAGCACACCGGAGTACGGCCTGGCCACGCGAACCGACTTCGCCTATCACGAGGAACTCCTCTACAGCGACACGGTCGTATCGCATCCCGCGCCCATTCCGCTGCTGCACCACCATTTCCAGCGGCCGGTGAACCTCGTCACCGCGACCTCCACGAGCCAGGCCGCCGGCGATGTCGCGGACGGGCGGTACAACATCGCCATCACGAACGAGGAGGCGGTCAAGCAGCACAACCTGAAGTTCGTCTACAAGTTCGCACGGATTCCCATGACATGGACTGTCTTCTCCCGACGGAAGGACCGCGATGACCACGCACACCGATGAACGGCTCTACTTCCCGGCCCCCGACCTCGTCCTGCACGACGACGGGATCCGCCTCGAGTCCTACCGGCGCGACGACACCGAGGTCCGGGTCACCTATCTGCCGCCCGGCGCCGTCGTGGCGGCCCGGTCGAGCGCCGAGGCGCAGGTCGGGATGGTCGTACGCGGCGAACTGACGGCGACCGTGGGGGAGGTGACGAAGCGGATGCGCGCCGAGCACGACGTCTACGTCGTCCCGCCCGGCGTCGCGCTCTCGGTGGAGAACCCGTCCGCGGAGGAGACCGTCGTCCTCGAAATCAGGCGGAACAAGCCGGACGAGGCGTATCCGGCGCCCAGCGGATACTTCCTCGAACCGATCGAGTCGCGGAAGTTCGTGAAGATGGACGTGACGTTCTTCCTCGCCGACTGGATCGAGCTGATGATCGCCGACATTCCCGGCGGCGGCGAGATGCCCTATCACAAGCACTCCCACGAGCAGATCGGGATATGCCTGGAGGGACGCTACGAGATGACCGTCGAGGAGACGCGCCACGAACTGCGTTTCGGCGGCACGTACTTCTGCGCGAGCCAGGAGGGACACGGCGCGGCGAACCCGAATCCGGCCCTGGCCCGCTCCCTCAACATCTTCATCCCGCCCCGCTACCACCGCGTCCCGAAGCCGGGAGAGAAGAAGGAGGACGAGTGACCAGGGTAGCCCTCGTCCTGGGCGCCGGCCGGGGTATCGGCCGCGCGACCGCGCTGCGTCTGGCCGCACGGGGACACACCACGGTCCTGTGCGCCCGCGGCCGCGACGATCTGGAGAAGGTCGCCCGGGAATCGGGCGGCGGAAACACCGCCCACGTGTATCCGGGCGACATCACGGAACCCGCTTTCCGTGCGGAACTGATCGCCGACGTGGAACGCCGGCTCGGCAGGATCGACGTACTCGTCAACAACGCGCCCGGACCGCTGCCCGGTTCTTTCGACAGCGTGGATTCCGGCGACGTGACCGCCGCGATGGAACAGAAACTGGTTCCCTGTCTGGACCTGGTGAAATCCGTCGCGCCGGTGATGGTGCGCAACGGATTCGGCCGGATCGTCAACGTCGTCGGCAACATCGGGAAGGAACCCGCCCCCGGCATGTTCCTGTCCGGCCTGGTCAACGCGGCCGTCGCCAACGCCGCCAAGTACCTGGCGAACCAGTACGCCCGGCACAACGTGACGGTGAACTGCGTGCACCCCGGGACCATCCGCACCGACCGCTACGACCGGGCCGTGGAGCATCTGAGCCGGACCGGCGGGATCTCCCCGCGGGAGGCGGAGGACCGGCTGCGCCGGGCGATCCCCATGGACCGGCCGGGCAGCGCCGACGAGGTCGCCGCCGTCATCGGATTCCTGGCGTCCGACGAGGCGTCGTACCTGACCGGACAGCAGATCTCGGTCGACGGCGGACAACTGACATGCGTGTGAGAGGAGAGGAACCCGTGTCCGAGGAACACCTCACGGACGGCAAGGACTTCCGGGGCAAGGTGGCCGTGGTCACCGGCGGCGCGTCCGGGATCGGCAGGCGGACCGCGATCGAGTTCGCCCGGCAGGCCGCGACGGTCGTCGTCGCCGACATCGACGAGCGGGGCGGCGCCGACCTCGTCACCGCCCTGCGCGCCGACGGTCACGACGCGCTGTTCGTGCGGACCGACCTGACCAGCGAGCCGGACTGCGAGAACCTCGTCGCCACGGCCACCAAGACGTTCGGGCACGTCGACGTCCTGGTCAACAACGCCGGCATCGAGATATCCACGCCGGTGCACGAGATGCCGGTGCACGAGTGGGACCGGCTCGTCGACACCAACCTGAAGAGCATGTTCCTGTGCTCCAAGCACGCGCTGCGCGAGATGATCCCGGCCTCGCGCGGGGCGATCGTGAACGTCTGCTCGGTGAGCGGCCTGGTGGCCTGGCCCGGCATCGCCGCCTACAACGCCACCAAGGGCGGGGTCATGATGCTGACCAAGTCCCTCGCCGTGGACTACGCGCCGTACGGGATCAGGGCGAACTGCGTCTGCCCCAGCATCATCGACACCCCCATGACGGACTCCTCGATCGGCCACGACGCGTCCGTCAAGGAGGAGAAGGCGAAGCTCAATCCGCTCGGCCGCCTGGGCACGCCCGAGGACGTCGCCAACGCGATCCTCTTCCTGGCGTCCGACAGGTCGTCGTTCATCACGGGCGCCGCGCTCACCGTCGACGGCGGCTACACGGCCCTGTAGGGCCGCGACCTCCCCTCCCCGCACCGAGAGAAAGGCTGACCGAGTGTCGGACCGATGGAACGGCGACGACGGCGCCGGCGGGTTCCCCCTGCTGACCGTCCTCGCCCTGATGGCGGGGATCTTCGCCGTCGGCTCGGAGGAGCTGGTGGTCTCGCCGCTGCTCGTGGACATGGCCCGGTCGTTCGACACGTCGGTGGCCGTGATGGCGCTCTCGGTGAGCACCTACGGCATCGGTACGGCGGTCGGCGCCCTGCTCTTCGCCCCGCTCGGGGACCGGGTGTCGCGCCGTCTGTGCCTGGTGGTCGGCATGGCGGCGTTCGTCCTGGGGACGCTGCTGTGCGCGGGCGCCGGCGGGCCCGGCTTGTTCTTCACGGGACGGGCGGTGGCGGGCCTGGCCACCGGTGCCTTCGTGCCGACCGCCTACGCCTTCGTCGGCGACCAGATCCCCTACCGGTACCGCGCCCGGGCCATGGGCGTCATCGTGTCGAGCTGGTCGCTCTCGCTCGTGCTGGGCGTGCCGATGGGCTCCTTCGTCGGGCAGTGGTCGGGCTGGCGCTGGACCTTCGGGCTGCTGTCGGTCCTGGGCGCCCTCGTGGCCTGCGTGCTGGTCCGGGCGGGCCGGCGAGGTGCGGCCACCGAGGAGCATGGCGAACCCACCGAGTCCGCCGGGGCCACCGGGCCGGCGCGGGAGCCCGGGGAGACGGCGGGCGCGCGCGGCGGGCCCGGCTCGGCCGCCCGGGCCCTCCTGGCCCCGAAGGTCCTCGTGTACATGCTGGCGACCTTCCTGAACATGCTGGGCTTCTACGGCATGTACACCTACCTGGGCAGCGCCCTGCAGTACCGGTTCGGCACCGGCAGCTCGCTGACCGGTCTCGTGATCCTGGTGTACGGCCTCGGGTTCTCGACGAGCTTCGTCACCGGCCGGTGGGCCGACGAACGCGGCAAGGAGCGGGTGCTCGTCGGCCTGCTGGCCGGGCTGGTTCCGGCGCTGGCGGTGATCCCGCAGGTCACCCGGTGGACCGCGCCGCTGGTCGGCTGCCTCTTCCTGTGGGGCGCCATGCAGAGCCTGGTCGTCACCCTGCTCAGCACCCTGCTCAGCGAGTGCTCCCCACGCCACCGCGGGACCGTCCTCGCCTTCTACAGCCTCGCGACGAATCTCGCGGTGGCGCTGGGGGCGGCCGTGCTCGGCCCGCTGTTCTCGGCGTACGGCTTCGCCGCCGTCGGCTGGGTCTGCGCCGTGATCACGCTCGTCGCGTGCGGCCTGAGCGGATGGTCCGCCCTGCGAGGCGGCCGCCCGGCCGCGACCCCCGAAGACGGCCCCGCCGTGGGCCCGGAGACGAAGGCGGCCGCACATGAGGACTGAGTTCGCACGCCGGCTGCTGGATCTGCCGAGGAGTTCGTTCGCGACGACCGTGGCCCGCATCGACGGGCTGGTCCGGGCGGGCGAGGACGTCGTCAACCTGTGCCAGGGCAACCCCGACCTGCCGACCCCGCCGCACATCGTCGAGGCGCTGCGCCGGGAGGTGCTCGATCCGGCCACGCACCGCTACCCGTCCTTCTCCGGGCTGTACGAGCTCAAGGCCGCGGTCGCCCAGTGGTACGCGACGCACCACGAGGTCCGGCTGGATCCCGAGACCGAGGTCGCCATCCTGTTCGGCGCGAAGGCCGGCCTGGTGGAGATCAGCCAGTGCTTCCTGAACCCGGGGGACGTCTGCCTGATGCCGGACCCGGCCTTCCCCGACTACTGGGCGGGGGTGGTCCTCGCCCGCGCCCGGATGCACCCCATGCCGCTCCTGCGGGAGAACGGCTTCCTGCCCGACTACGGCGCCCTGGACCCGGCCGTGCTGGAGCGGGCCCGGCTGATGTTCCTGAACTACCCGAACAACCCCACCGCCGTGACGGCCCCCCTCCGGTTCTACGAGGACACGGTCGGGTTCGCCGCCGAGCACGAGGTGATCGTGGCGTCCGACTTCGCCTACGGCGGCCTGGGGTTCGACGGCGAGGCGCCGGTCTCCTTCCTGCGGGCCGAGGGCGCCAAGGAGGTGGGCGTCGAGTTCATCTCGCTGTCGAAGATGTTCAACATGGCGGGCTGGCGGATCGGCGCCGTCGTCGGCAACCGCGAGGTCGTCGCCGCGATCAACCTCATCCAGGAGCACTACTACGTCTCGCTGCCGCCGTTCATCCAGCGCGCGGCGGCCGAGGCACTGACCGGCCCGCAGGACTGCGTCCGGGAGCTGACGCAGACCTACGAACGCCGCAGGGACGTCTTCGTCGCCGGGGTCCGGGACGTCGGATGGGACATCGACGTGCCCCGGTCCGTCTTCGCCTGGCTGCCGATCCCCGGTGGCGGCAACTCCGCCGCCTTCGCCGACGAACTGCTGACCCGCGCCCGGGTGGCGGTGGCGCCCGGCCGCTGGTTCGGGGAGCACGGCGAGGGCTATGTGCGGGTGAGCCTGCTGGCGCCGGAGGACCGGCTCAAGGAGGCCGTCGTCCGACTGGCCGACTTCTGGAACGACACGGAAAGGAACCGTCGACCATGACGGACACGACCATGACGGAAACAACCATGACCGAGACGGCCGAGCCCGGCACGACCGTGGCCGGCCCGGCCGAGGCCGGGGCCCGCATCGAAGCGGACCGCGGCGAGATCGACGCTCTCGACGGGCGCATCATCGAGCTGCTCACCGAACGGGTTCAGGTCTCCGCCCGGATCCAGCGCACACGCGTCGGCTCCGGCGGCCCGCGCACGGTGTTCGCCCGGGAGATGGACATCCTGGCCCGCTACCGCGACGGGCTCGGCGCGGACGGCACCCGGATCGCGATGGACGTCCTCAAGCTGTGCCGGGGGGAGAACCGTTGATACGCCACGTCGTGCTCTTCAAGTTCAAGTCCGGGATCGACTGGCGGGACCCCCGCGCCCAGGCGGCGGAGCGCACCGCCACCCAGGTCGGCCGTGAGGTGCCCGAGCTGCACGAGTGGCGCTGCGGCCGCAACGTGTCCCCGCGCGAGATCGCCTACGACTTCCTCGTCGAGGGACTCCTGGACGACATGGACAAGGTCGAGCGCTATCTCGTCCACCCGTTCCACCAGCAGGCCATCCGGCAGTGGCGGGAGATCAGCGACTGGGTCGTGGTCGACGTCGAGGTGTGACGGAAGGCCGGACGGCCGCCCCGGCACCGTGGCCGGGGCGGCCGTACCGCCTTCGCGCCGTGCTCAGTTGACGTTGACCGCGCTCCAGGCCGCCGCCACGGTGTTGTACTCCGTGCTGCCCGCGCCGTAGAGGTCCTTGGCCGCGTTCAGGGTCGCGGTCCGCGCGGCCGCGTAGTTCGTCGAGGACGTCATGTAGACCGTCAGCGCCCGGTACCAGATCTTGCCGAGCTTGTCCCGGCCGATCCCTGTGACCGTGGAGCCGTCGTACGTCGGCGAGTTGTAGCTGACGCCGTTGATGGTCTTCGGTCCGCTGCCCTCCGCCAGCAGATAGGCGAAGTGGTTGGCGACGCCGGAGGAGTAGTGGACGTCGAGGTTCCCGACCGACGAGCTCCAGTAGTCCGCGGAGCTGCCGTCCTTGGACGGCTGGTCCATGTAGCGCAGGGCCGTCTTGCCGAAGCCGGGCTTCACGATGTTCTCGCCGATGAGGTAGTCACCGGGGTCGGAGGGGTTGTTGGCGTACCACTCGACCATCGTGCCGAGGATGTCGGAGGTGGCCTCGTTCAGCCCGCCGGACTCGCCCGAGTAGGTCAGCGCGGCCGTCTTGGACGTCACGCCGTGCGTCATCTCGTGCCCGGCCACGTCCAGCGCCACCAGCGGCCCGAAGGTGGTCCCGTCACCGTCGCCGTACGTCATGCAGAAGCAACTGTCGTCCCAGAAGGCGTTGTTGTAGTTGCTGCCGTAGTGGACGCGGTTGTACGAGCCCTTGCCGTCGCCCGCGATGCCGTTGCGGCCCTGGACGTTCTTGTAGTAGTCCCAGGTCTCGTTGGTGCCGTACTGGGCGTCGACGGCGGCCGAGGAGCGGTCGGCCGTGCTGCCCGTGCCCCAGTGGTTGTCGGCGTCCGTGAACACGGTGGCGGGGGCCCGGCTGAAGCAGATGCCGAGGAAGCACGTGTCGGTCTTGTTGGCGGCGTCACCGGTGTAGGTGTTGCCCCGGGTCGGGTCCTTGAGCTGGTAGGACGAGCCGGACTGGGTCGTCTCCAGCGGCACCGTCCCGCTGTACAGCGACTGGCCGTCGCCGGTGGCCGTCTCGATGCTGTCCCAGGCGTCGATCTGGGCGCCGGTGCGGGCGTCGGTCAGCACGGTGCGGGCGACCGGGTTGCCGAGCGAGTCCAGGCCGACCGCGTTGGTGCGCCAGGCCAGCCTCGGGGCGCCGTGCAGCGCGTCGACGACCAGTTCCGGCTTGGCCTTGACCTGCTGCAGCCGGTCGCCGAGATTGGCCGCGCGCAGCGCGTTCACCGCGAGGTCGGCGGCCTTCGTGGCGAGCACCTTCGGGGTGATCGAGGACAGGGATACGGTGCCGCGGGTGGCGCGGTCGGCGCTGCGGTAGCCGCCGTTCGGGGCGAGGTGGACGACGAAGTCGCCGCCCAGTACCGGGAGTCCGTGGTAGGCGCGGTCGTAGCGGACGTGCTGGGTGCCGTCCTTGTCCACGATCACGTCACGGACGCTGGTGTCCTGCGCGGAGGTGAGGCCGAGGCTCGCCGCGTGGGACAGGAGCGCCGATGCGGCGTGCTCGATCGCGGTGGCGCGGGTGGGTCTGTTGGCCGCGTGGGCGGCGGGGGAGAGGGTGACGGCCAGCAGGGTCGCGGTGGTGACGGCGACACCGGCGGTGGCGAGACGACGGGAACCTCGGACGTGCTGCCGTATCCGGCTCATCTGTCTCCTCGGGGAGGCGCCAGGCTGGGGTGTGGGGGAAGGCGCGGGATGTCACTGAGATTTTTAAAGGGCCATGACATGTCATGTCCATAGGGCGTTCATGGAGATGTGTGAGAAGGCGGCGGGGGACCAGAATCGCTTCCGTGACCGTCACGGAGCCCCGAGACCCGCTGCCCTTCTTCGTCTACGGCACCCTGCGCCCCGGCGAGCCCAACCACGACCTGTTCCTGCGCGGCCGCACGCTCGCCGAGGAACCGGGCCGCCTCCCGGACGCGGTGCTCTACGACGGGCCGGGCTATCCCTACGCCGTCGCGCAGCCGGGCGGCGAGGTGCGCGGAGAAGTGGTGACCGCCCGTCCCGACGCCTACGGCGAACTCCTCGCCGCCCTGGACCGGTTGGAGGAGTACACGCCGGGCGACCCCCGCAACCTCTACGAACGCGTCGCCCGCCCCGTCCTGCGCGCCGACGGCGTCACCGTCCGCGCCTGGGTCTACCTGGCCGCCCCGCCCGTCGCCGCCCGGCTGCGCGTCGCCGGCACCCGCATCGAGGACGGTGACTGGCTGTCCCGCCGCTGACTCAGCCCAGCAGCGTCAGCCCCTCGGGCACGGCCACACCGAACTTCTCCTCCACCACACGGCGCGCCTCCGCCTCGTCCGCGAGCTTGCGCTCGGTGACCGTGCCGTCGGGCCGTGTCTCGGTGAACCGGTCGCCGTCCAAGGCGAGATGGCGCTCCCGGGTGGTCCGCTGGAGATACGGACGGTGGGTGAAGGGGGAGCGCGGGTTGGTGCCCACGTGCCAGTTGAACACCTCGAAGTCGGCGGCCGTGAAGGGCTCCTGGGTGAACGCGTACTGGCTCACCCACTCGTCCCGGAACCGGTCGTACGCCTGCAACGCCCACAGTTCCAGCGGCCCGTGGTGCGGCAGCAGCACGAAGCGGTGCCGCCGTCCCGCGCCCTCGAACTCGGTGCCGAGGACCAGCGGCACCGGTTCCAGCAGCGCGCCGGCCGCCCCGAAGCCGACGTCCGCCAGATAGGGCCGCGGGTCTCCCGGCACCTCCACCCGCAGCATCGCGTGCGTCCGCGGCCGGCTCTCGGGCGTCTCGGCGCCGAGGACCACCCGCCCCGCCAGCGGGGTCACCCGGAACCCGAGCGCCTCCAGCGCCCGCCACAGCAGGGTGTTGTGCTCGTAGCAGTAGCCCCCGCGCCGGCCGTGCACCATCTTGGCCATCAGGTCGCCGACGGCCAGCGACGGGGCCCGGCCGGCGACCGGGTCCAGATTCTCGAAGGTCAGGGACAGCGCGTGGGCCAGATGCACGCCCCGCAGGGTCCGGAGACCGGCCTGTCTGCCGCCCTCCCACCCGATGCGGTCCAGGTAGGCGCCGAGATCGAACTGCTCGCTGTCGGACATGCTCCGACCGTACGCCGCGCCCGCCCCCCGCCGCCTCGGCCCACGGATGGAATCCCGGTCTACACCTGTGGGCCGAGGACCTCCACCCGCACCGCGCACGACTTGAACTCCGGCATGCGGGAGGTGGGGTCGAGGGCGGGGTTGGTGAGGTTGTTGGCGCGGCCCTCGCCGGGCCAGTGGAAGGGCATGAAGACGGTGTCGGGGCGGATGGCGGAGGTGATGCGGGCGGGGGCCACCGCGCGGCCCCGGCGGGAGATCACCGCGAGCGGATCGCCCTCGGCCGCGCCGAGCCGGGCCGCGAGGCGCGGGTGCAGCTCCACGAACGGGCCGGGCGCGGCCGCGTTCAGCTCCGCCACGCGGCGGGTCTGCGCGCCCGACTGGTACTGCGACACGACCCGGCCGGTGGTCAGCAGCAGCGGATACTCGGCGTCCGGCTCCTCCGCCGTACCCCGGTGCGCCACCGCGACGAACCGCGCCCGCCCGTCCGCCGTGGCGAACCGATCGAGAAACAGCCGGGGCGTACCGGGATGCACCGGCCCACCGGGCACCGTCTCCCCTCCAGTACCCCCACCTCCGACCGGGCCGGAGGCGCCGCCCGCCCACCCGGGCAGGCCCTCCACGCCGGCTGTCCCCGCGTCGGCCGTGACCGCTTCCGGGTCCGCGGTCACTGGTACCGCGCCCGCCCTCGTCAGGCCTCCCGCCCCCGACGCCGGACCCGCCGTGGCCCCCTCGGGACCTGCTGCCCCCGGTACGGTGCCCGCCGCCCCCGAGGCCATGGCCCCCGCCGCTTCCTCCTGACCGTCCGCCCCCGCCGTCGCGGTGGCCGCTACCCCCGGCACGTTGTCCGGGCACGGCCAGAACAAGCCATTTTCTGCCGCCAGTCTGCGGTAGGTGATGCCGGAGTAGTCGGCGGGGCCGCCCGCGCTGGCGTGGCGGAGTTCCTCGAAGACCTGCTCGGGGTCGGTGGGGAAGCCCTTCTCCACGCCGAGGCGGGCGGCGAGCTCGTGCAGGACGTACAGGTCGCTGTGGACGCCGGGCGGCGGCGGGACCGCCCGGCGGCGGAGCAGGACCCTGCCCTCCAGGCTGGTCGTCGTGCCCGTCTCCTCCGCCCACTGGGTGACCGGCAGCACCACGTCCGCCAGCTCGGCCGTCTCGGACAGGACGACGTCGGCCACGGCCAGGAAGTCCAGCGAGCGCAGCCGCTCCTCGACGTGTGCCGCGCGCGGCGCCGACACCACCGGGTTGGAGCCCATCAGCAGCAGCGCCCGGATGTCCGTGCCGAGCGCGTCGAGGAGTTCGTACGCGCTGCGCCCCGGTCCGGGCAGCGTGTCCGGGTCCACGCCCCACACCCCGGCCACGTGCCGCCGCGCCGCAGGGTCGTCCAGCTTGCGGTACCCCGGCAACTGGTCCGCCTTCTGGCCGTGTTCGCGCCCGCCCTGCCCGTTGCCCTGCCCGGTCAGACAGCCGTACCCGGACAGCGGACGCCCCGCCCGGCCGGTCGCCAGGCACAGGTTGATCCACGCGCCCACCGTGTCCGTGCCCTTCGACTGCTGCTCGGGCCCGCGCGCGGTGAGCACCATCGCCGCCTCGGGCTCGCAGAACAGCCGTACCGCCTCCCGCAGCAGGGGGACGGACACCCCCGTGATCCGCTCCACGTACTCCGGCCAGTGCGCCATCGCCACGGCCCGCGCCTCCTCCCAGCCGCTGGTGCGCCCGGCGATGTACGCCTCGTCGGTCCGGCCCTCCGCCACCACCAGGTGCAACAGGCCGAGCGCCAGGGCGAGATCGGTTCCGGGCCGGGGCGCGAGATGCAGGTCCGCCTGCTCGGCCGTCCTCGTGCGGCGCGGGTCCACGACGATCAGCGTGCCGCCGTTCTCCCGCAGTTCGGTGAAGAACCGCAGCGAGGGCGGCATCGTCTCGGCGAGGTTGGAGCCGACCAGGATCACACACCCGGTCCGCGGGATGTCCTCCAGCGGGAACGGCAGCCCCCGGTCGAGCCCGAACGCCTTCGTACCGGCCGCCGCGGCCGACGACATGCAGAAGCGGCCGTTGTAGTCGATCTGCGAGGTGCCGAGCGCCACCCGTGCGAACTTCCCGAGCGCGTACGCCTTCTCGTTGGTCAGCCCGCCCCCGCCGAACACCCCGAGCGCGTCCGGACCGTACCGCGCCCGCGTCGTCCCGAGCCGCTCGGCGATCCGGTCCAGCGCCTCGGGCCAGCCCGCCTCGACCAGCCGGCCACCGGACCGCACCAGCGGCGAGGTCAGCCGCACCGCCGGCGACAGCACCTCGGCGGCCGTACGGCCCTTGCCGCACAGCGCGCCCCGGTTCACCGGGAAGTCCGCCCGCCCGGTCACCTCGGCGCCCCCCTGCGGCAGGGGCGTGACGTTCATCCCGCACTGCAGGGCGCAGTACGGGCAGTGGGTGGGCGTCGAGGCGTTCTCCATGCCGTCCAGCGTGGTCGGGGCGTGTTACGTCCCCGGGCCGCCTCCGGTTACGCGCCCGGCACGGCGACCTCCCCGCGCGCCACCGGACGCCGTGAGGGGCGAGCTCACCGCCCGGCGGCCAGCGCCCGCGCGACCCCGGGCTCCTTCGGCCCCAGGAACTGCGGATCCGGCCGGAACACCACGTCCAGCGCCGCCTTGCCCGCCGCGAACACCTCCCGCGTGCCGCCGTAGTACCAGGTCACGTCGTGCTTGTCGTCGACCCCGACCCCGTACGAGTCCACGCCCGCCGCCTCGCACAGCGCCACCGCCCGCCGGATGTGGAAACCCTGGCTGACCAGCAGGGCCCGGTCCACCCCGAAGATCCTCTTGGCCCGGACACAGGAGTCCCAGGTGTCGAACCCGGCGTAGTCGCGGACGATCCGCCCGCCCGGCACCCCGTGCCGCGTGAGGTACGCGCGCATGGCGTCCGGCTCGTCGTAGTCCTTGCGGCTGTTGTCCCCGGTGACCAGGACGGCCCTGACCCGGCCCGCCCGGTACAGCCGCACCGCCGCGTCCAGCCGGTGCGCGAGGTACGGCGACGGCTCCCCGTTCCACAGCCCGGCCCCGAACACCACCGCCACCGGCGCGTGCGGCGCGTCCGCCGTGGTGCGCAGCCGGTCCGCCGTGGACACGTACAGCCAGGCGGCCGGCAGCAGCGCCAGCACGCACCCGGCCATCACGGCCTGCACCAGCCGCCGCTGCCCGGCGCGGGTGCGCGGCCACCGCGGTCGACGGATCTTCATACGGCCCCCCAGCGATCGGCTCCGTCCTTGGAGGACGCCGGCGGCGGCGCTCCGGTTCGCCTCACATCGTGCATCCGTACGACGTGATCCGGCGGAAAACGCCTGTGACGGCCCGGCAACGGCCACGCAACCTCCTGCCGTCAGGATCGCTCCATGACGGCGTCGCACCCTCCCAGCTCCGAGTCCGCCATCCACCTCGACAGCACGGCGCACCTCATGAACAGCATCAGCAGCCGGCTCGCCGGCCGGCTCCGGCTCGTCTCCCCGCTCGGCCGCCGCCCGGCCCCGCCCGCCCTCGTCCTGGTCGCCCACGGCAGCCGCGACCCGCGCGCGCTCACCACCGTACGGGCCCTCGCCGAGCGGGTCCGCGAGCTGCGCCCCGCCCTCCCCGTCCACCTGGGCCACATCGAGCTGAACGAGCCGCTGCTCCCGGACACCCTCGCGGCCCTCGGCGACGCCCGCGCCGTGCTCGTCCCGCTGCTCCTGAGCCGCGGCCACCACGTCAAGCGGGACATCGTGTCGATCCAGTTGAAGAACTTCACGCCGGTCGGGACCGCGATCAGGAACGTCATGAAGGAGAAGAACGGCAGGAGCACGCCGCCGGT
>NZ_JBSGDB010000196.1:0-15462 GCF_053602155.1 Streptomyces sp. NPDC004561 | reverse complement strand
GCCGGTTCCAGCGGGACGCCGAGGACGAGTTGTGGTACACCGCCGTGGAGGAGGACCTGCGACGGCTGCTGACGGAGCCTCGTGGTGGTCCAGGTTGCCTGGCGGTAGAGGGTGGTGGAGGACTTCAGGTCCACCGTGGCGACCTTGGTGCCGTCGACGTAGACGTACGCCTGGCCCGAGGTGGACGCCCGCGAGACGATCCAGGCCACCGAACGTCCGGTGAAGGTCCAGCTGATCGAGGCCTTGGCGGACGAGGAGCTGTAGGAGTAGCCGCCGAGGTAGCTGGTGCTGCTCCGGTGTGCCCAGGTGCCGGTCCGGGTGGTGGAGGTCTCCTGGACGATGTTCGGCGTCCGGTAGACGGAGGCGACACCGGTGTTGCCGGCCACGTCGTACGCCTTCAGGCCGAACAGGTCCGAGGTGGCGGGCTTGGCACTGGTCGCCCAGGAGGTCACCGTCGGGCCGAAAGTGGCCGAGGACGGCGAGGTCGCCATGACCTTGGCGAGCGCCGCGTTGTCGGCGGCCTTCCAGGTCACCGTGACCGGGACCGCGCTGGAGCTCACCGTTCCGGTGCGCACCTGCACGCCGGGCGCGGTCGGGAACGTGGGCGCGGTCGTGTCGCCGACCAGGGGGACCGAGCCGGACAGCGTGGTCGAACCACGGACGTGGGTGGCGCGCACCTGGACGGTGTGGCTGCCGGAAGCGACCGAGATCGAGGCGGAGCGGGCGGAGCCGGAGGCGTGCGCCACGGCCTTGCCGTCGACCAGGACGTCGAAGCTGGAGATCACAGCGGACGGCGTGGCGGTCGTCCAGCTCACCGTGGCCGCGCCCTTGGTGTAGTAGCTCGTCCCGGACTTGGCCGCCCCGCCGGACAGCCCGGTGACGGAGACGGTGCCGACCGGGCCGGCTGCGTAGGTGCGGATCGTGCTCAGGGCGTTGTAGAGCTGGTTGCCGGGGCAGTCGGTGGCGAAGCCGTTGCGGTGCCCGGAGATCGCGTTGAAGCTGTAGCTGTTGCCCAGGCTGAAGCCGTAACTGTCGGAGGCGCCCTCGGACAGCGACGCGGTGCCGGTGCCCGGGTTCACGCCGCTCATGCCGAACTTCCAGGCCGCGATGCGGGCGATCGAGCCGAGCATCGCCTGGCTCGGCGCGGCCCCGGGGAAGGTGCTGGCCGTGGAGTCGCCGCCACTGAGGTCGGTGTACGTGCCGATGGCGGCCACGCCCATGCTGTTGGTGTTGAACCCGTAGGTCTGGGCGCCCACGACGGGCAGCTCCATCCCGCCGAAGCGGCCCTCGAAGATGGTGCCGCACTTGTCGACGAGGAAGTTGTAACCGAGGTCGCGCCAGCCCTGGTTGAGGTGCTCGGCGTAGATGCCGCGCACGATCGCCGGGGAGTCCGTGCAGGAGTAGTTGTTGGTGGTGTCCGTGTGGTGGACGAACATCACCTTCACTCCCGCGCCGTACGACGGGTAACCCGATTCCCGCGCGCACTCGTCCGCGCCCCAGCCGGCGCGGGTGACCACGGTGGGTGGCGCCACCGTCGAGGTGGTCGCGGCCGGCATCGGGTCCGGCGGGGTCGGCGACGCCGACGGAGACGGGGTTGCCGAGGAGGCCGGGCAGGACGGGTACGCCCCGGACAGCGCCGGAAGCTGGCTGGGCCAGGACGTCGGGGACGCGCTCGGCGAGGTGGAATCGGAGGCGGAGGTCCCGGAGGACGGCGCGACCGAGGTGGAGTCCGTGGCCGTGGGGGTGTCCGTGGGCGAGGCGGAGTCCGTCGCGGTCGGGGTGTCCGAAGCGCCGCTGCCTGCCGGGGCCGTCGCGGTGTCGGTCGGGGCGGTGCTGTCCGTCGGCGTGGCGGAGTCGGTGGCCGCCGCGTCGACGGCGTAGCCCGCCAGGCCCATGCCGGAGGACTGCGTCGCGCCGGGGGCGGGCTTGCCGGGGTCGACCAGGTCCACCCGCAGCCCGGCGGGCAGGCCGGTCGACTTGCCCGCGCCGGTCGCGCGGACCTGGATTCCGTTGGACGGCCCCGACCACATGGGCGACATCCCGCCGCGCACACCGGGACGGTTCAGTTCGGCGGCGTCGGGGAGGTCGTCCGGCTGCTGCATCTTCAGCCACGGTGTCCAGTGGCCGCTGTCGGTGGAACGCGTCCGCACCTCCACCGTGCCCCGCAGCTTGGCGTGCGCGCCGTTCCAGGTGACACCCACCATGCTGAACGGATCCGTGGACCGGGCCCCCAATGTCTTCACCGACGCGTCGGCCCCGGTGAGGGACAGCGAGTGGACATGCGTCTTGATCGGTCCCGACGCGGCCGACGAGTGGCCTCCCGCCCCGGCCATCGCGACGGTCGCCACAGCCACGCCGCCGGCGGCGACGACCGCCCCCACCGCCACCCACGTGCGTGTCTTCAGACCCGCTCGACGACGACCGCGCCCAACCCTTTGTTCAGTTCTCATGCCCCACCTGGAAGCCAAGTTGTAGTTGTCATCACAGCCACTGCAGGGCACAGCTGTCACAGGAGTGCCCTGAAATACCAGCGCACCGGAATGTTCAAGCGTCACATGTCCCGAACCCGGGAGGGGAACGAAGGCACACCGACAGCGACAATTGCGGCGCCTGCACACCGGACGGACGAGGGAATCCAGGCTGCAGTGGCGAGCCGTCGACCGGTCGCGCTGCTTACGGACGTCGACGACGGGGTCGGTCCTCGCGGCTGCAGCTTCCCGAGCTGACGGCTCCGGCATCCTGGTCACGCGCCGGCTGTCGCGGCTCGCGATGGTCGACGGCACCAGCAGCGCGGCTGAGGCTGGTGGGGGTGCGGCGAGGCATACACGCGCGTGATCGGTCGGAGCTCTCGCTGTCGTGGCTGACCGTCGTCGGCCGGGTCAGACGTGGGTCCGCCGCACGCCGGTGCATGCGATCAGCCTGCTGCCGTCTTCGGTGAGAAACAGCATGAACGTCCAGGAGCCATCGACAGCCCTGATCTGCCCCAGCCGAACCGGCTGTTGATGCCGGCCGAGCTGTTCCACGGCGTGTGCCAGGTTCGTGGTCCCGATCCCCCGGCGGCGAGTGAGCCGCAGTCGGCGTCCATAGATGAGGGCGAGCGTCTCAGCAGGCATGGCCCCGTCCCCGACCACGTGGGAACCGCCGCAGCGGAGCGCGGCCAGAGCGGCCACGGATGCCTCGTCGTCACCAACCAGCAGTCGTTCGAGTAGCTCGCGCTCCATGCCGTCACCCCCACCAGACCCTGCTGTACGGCAGCCAGATACAGCAACCACAGCAACCGGCTCTGCCCCGTACCGCTCCCTTGGGGCCGAATCGCGACCTGTCCTACCATCTAGGATCGATCTCTCCAGTGCTCTGACCGCTATGGTTCGCCGGGTTGAGAGGGAGGGCCGTAGTGTTCGTCGAGATCGTCTTCGTGGGGCTGCCGATCGACCGTGATGAGGTCGAGGAGGCTTTGGAAGCAGCCTTCGAGCTCGACGGCGAGGTCACCGGAGCGGGCAGTGGCATGGGTCGTTGTCATCTTGACCTTGAAATCGTGGAGGGCACGGACACGGTTGCGGCCCTGGAGCGGCTGCGGGCGGTGCTGTCCGATCTGGGGGTCGCGAACTGTGCGACCTTGAACGTCAGCGAGTGATCAGGCTGCCATTCGCGAGCATCCGCCCCAGCGGATGCCCTTCTCGCTGCGAATCCGGGCACGTTCACGGCGCTCGGCCGCCAGGACGTCTCGGTGGCGAGCGTTGGCATTGTGTCAGCGCAGGCAGGCCTGCAGCGCCCGGGTTTGGACCGTGTGGTTGGGGTGATGAGTGGGCGATGGTGAACTGCCGCAGCGGTCCGAAGTGGGCCTCGATCGGGTTGGCCCAGGACGCGTAGGCCGGGTTGAAGCACAGCTCGACCCGGTGCTTCCTGGCCCAGCGGCGGATCTCCTGGCCCTTGTGGGCGGACAGGTCGTCCAAGATGACGTAGACAGGGGGTACCGTCCGGCCGGGCCGCGCGGATCGTCCTGAGGGCGGCCAGCGCGTTGCCGTCGATGCCCTTCCTGCGCCGGTTGACGCCCCACAACGTGTCGTCGCCGACCGAGTAGCAGCCGTGGAAGTAGCGGACCCCGTGAGTGCGGTCGTAGGTGGCCGGTGCCGTTCGGCTTGGCCGGAGGGGGCCAGCCCGTGCCTGCGGCGGGCAGGATGCCGAGGCGACCGAACTCGTCGAACGCGAAGACGCTGTCCGGGAACGGGTCAAGGACCTCCTCGATCCGGTCGAGCTTGGCGTCGCGCTCGGGGTCGGGCGACTCCTTCCCCGTCTTGGTGCGCTGGAAGGTGACGCCGCGGCGGGCGAGCAGGCACCGTAACGCCTCGCGGCCGATGCGGATGACCCGACCGTGGACCCGATGCAGGTAGGTGACGAGCTTGCGGAGGGACCAGCGGGTCAAGGGCCGGCCGAGCTTGGTCGGGCGGGTGGTGGCCGTCTGAACGACGAAGTCCTCGTCGTCAGTGTTGCGAAGGCGGGGACAACCTCCCGCCCACCGAGGGTCCAGGCAGGGCAGGCCGATCTCGTCGAACCGGTGGATCACGTCGCGGACGGTGTCCTCGTCGGCCGCACCAGTTGGGCGATCACCGGGACGCGGTTCCTGCCGGCCGAGGCCAGCAGCATCATCGCTGGCCGATAGCGCACCGAACTGGTGCTGCCCCGGCGCGCGATCTGCTGCAGCTGCTGACCTTCCTGGTCGCTCAGTCTGCGCACCCGCACAGGCTCGGCCACCACACCTCCACCGGTTGGATCGGCCGTCACAGCACATCCAACCGCCCCAACCAACGACCCGGCGTACCACTGCGGTCAGAACACCTGGCCGACGGCGGGCATCAAACGATCTGCTCGGCGCTGTTCACCCCCGCACTGTCAACAGCGGTCACGGGAGGTGAGGAGGCAGGGCGGTCGGGACGCATCATGATCGCGAGCCCGCACAGCACGACGGCAAGCCCTGCCCAGCGCACGAGGCTCAGTCCCTGGTCGAGCCAGACGGCGGCCAATGCTGCGGCAGCCGCCGGCTCGAGGAGGGAAAAGGTGACGGCGGTGGGCGCACCCAGGTGATGAACACCGTAGGTGAAGAGTGCATAACCGCCGGCGGTGGTGATGACACCGATGTACATCACGCTGATGAGTGGGCGTGGGTCGCCGGCGGCCCATGCGACAGCACCGGGTAGCCATGGGCACAGGAGGACGGCGCCGAGAGCAAACGAGGTCGCTGTGGCGGTAACGGGACCGTGGCGCCGGGCGACGATCTGCAAGGCGCCCGCCTGGCCGGAGTACAGGGCCGCAGCCAGGAGGGCCAGCATGGTGCCGGGCAGACTGAACCGGGCCGAGGCACCCGGCACGACGAGGGTGATTCCTGCGACAGCGACGACGGTGGAGACCGCCCAGGTTCGGTTGATCGACTCCCGGTGAAGGAAACGGGCCGCGATCCCGGACAGGACCGGCGCCCCGCCGACCGTGATCACCGTGCTGGCTGCCACCCCCGACAGCTCGACCGCGTAGAAGTAAGCCACCGAAAAACCGGCGATCGTGACGCCACTGACCAAGGCGGCAGCGACCTCCCGCCGCTCCCAGGTGGTGCTCGGGAGGCCGCGCATCCGCGAGGCGGCGTGGAGGACAGCGGCACCGATGAGCAGCCGCAGGGCCGCGATGTGGAAGGTGTGGTGGCTGGCGAACTGTGCGGCGACCGGGCCGAGCGTGCCCCAGATGACTGCACAGAGCACGGTCGCCAGGACAGCATGCGCGCGCCGCGACACACCGCCCTCGCCGGCGGGTGTGGCCGGTGTCCGGCCGGCGGGAGGGAGCACGGGCATCACATCTCCACTTGCGAGCATTCAGGGTTGGGCGTGAAGGCACTCCGCCTCACTCACGGGCAATCCTCGGCCCGGATTCTGTCTTAAGTCCAGTTACACTTTCTCACGCCTATTCATCAGCAGAATTGATGTATCGCAGGCATCGTGCCGACGCGTGCAGGAGACCCCATGCTCAACCTGAATCGCCTACGCATCCTGCGCGAACTGGCTCGGCGCGGCACCCTGGCCAATGTCGCCGAGGCGTTGAACTACACGCCCTCCGGCCATCTCCCAGCACCTGACTGCGTTGGAACGCGAGGCGGGGGTGCCGCTCCTGGAACGAGCGGGCCGGAGCGTACGGCTGACCGACGCGGCAAGAATCCTGGTCGAGCACACCGAGGCGGTCCTGGAACGCCTGGAACGGGCCGAGTCGGAGTTGGCCCGCCAAGGACAGGAGATACGGGGCACAGTCAGGGTGGCCTCGTTCCAGAGCGTCCTCCTCGAAATCGCCCCACGTGCCCTGACGAGCCTCGCCGCCCGGCACCCCCACCTACGCGTGGAGCTGATCCACCGGGACGTGGAAGACGCACATGCCAGCCTTCTCTCCCACGACTTCGATCTGGTACTCGGCGAGGAGCTCCCCGGTTCACCTCAGCCCCGGGTCGACGGCGTCGACCGGGAGGACTTCCTGGACGATCCCATCCGGTTGGCCGTTCCCTCCGCCTCCCCGGTGTCACCGTGCGCCGACACACCACTCCGGCGGGCCGCCCGCGCCGAACCGGATCGCACGCCGAGAAAGCAACCGGGGACGCACATGTCCACCCCCCGGAGGCTCGCCGATCTGGCGCACGCCGACTGGGCCTTGGAGCAGCGTTGGTCCAAGATGGGCGCCTGGTCGAGGTTGGTCTGCAGGACGGCAGGCTTTGAGCCCCGCCCACGCTGCGAGGCACCGGACCCGCTTCTCCACCTCCACCTCGTACGGACTGGACATGCCGTGGCCTTCGTCTGCGGGCTGATGGGCGCCGAATACCTGTCCGGCATCGACCTGCTGGACCTTCCGGACAGCCCTTGCCGACGGCTGTACACAGAAATCCGCGCGGGACGCGAAGGACATCCCGCGCTCGTGGCTGTGCGCGCGGCCGTCGCCGAAGCCGCGCAGCAATGCACGGTGAAGCCGGCCGCCTACCGTCTCACCGAGTGACCCCCGCTACGCACGGTCTCGGCGGGCGCCGCTACCGGTGGCCGCGCCCGCAGCAAGCGCTCCATGTCGTACGTCGTGCCGCGGCGCATCGCCTTCCACGAGTGACCCCGCCGCCGAACAGGCCGTCGGCAGCTTCTGCCCCTAGGTCGTGGCATCAGTGATGTGCCGAGGGCAGCGTCTGCGAGATGTTTGACGAACTTGTTCCTGAGACCTCTGGGAGCGCATAACCCCTCTGCTTCCGCCGCACCCGTCTGAACGCAACACTTCTCGGCGAACTGCGGAAGGCGGGTCTGCTGGAGCTCTGCTGGAACTGACCCGCGGTATCGTCTGCCTGCGCCGCTCCTCAGCTCCCTTCCAAAAGGTCAATAGAGCGGTGGAAAGGCGCCGGTAGGGTGGTCTGTCGTGGACGCGGGGGCAGGAAACGAAATGGTTGCCGTCCCGTCGGGACGGGTGACCCTGTCGGACCGACGGACGCAGAGCAGTTGGCCGGTGGAGGTTGCGCCGTTCCAGATGTCGGCGTTCCCGGTCACGCAGTCGTGGTACGCACAGGTGACCGATCAGCGGCCGAGTAGCGCCCAAGGCGACCGGCTGCCCGTTGAGGGCGTCTCATGGTGGGACGCAGTCCAGTTCTGCAACGCGTTGTCCCAGCGCGAAGGGCTGTCACCTGCATATCGCCTCCATGCCGATGCCGAGGCGCCCGCATGGGACACCTCCGCAGACGGGTACCGGCTGCCGACTGAGGCCGAATGGGAGCACGCCTGTCGTGCGGATACCACCGGCCCGCGATACGGCCGGCTCGATGAAGTCGCCTGGTACCAGGGCAACTCGGGTGGGCAGGTCCATCCTGTGGGCAGCAAGCAGCCCAACGCCTGGGGCCTGTACGACATGCTGGGCAATGTGTGGGACTGGTGCTGGGACGTCTACGACGCCGAGGTGTATGGCACCTATCGGGTGCTCCGTGGCGGTGGATGGGCCGACGAGCACTGGAGCTGCAGGGCATCGGTACGGCGACGCAGTCACCCGACCTTCCGGATCGACGACGTGGGATTCCGCATCGCGCGCTCCACACCGCTGCCTCGGCCGTAACAGCCTCATCCTGAAACGGTCAGTCAGACGCCCCCTGCGAAGCCCATGTCCGTCAGTCTTGGCCCGAGACCGTTGCCGCTCTCCCCACCGGCACTCACGTAACCGGGCGAGTCATCGGGCGGCACCGCTTCGGCGCCTTCATCCAGATCGACGGCCACGCCAACGCGGTCGGCCTCGCCGAAGTCGGAGGGAACATGCCCCACCACATGGGGTTGCCTCGGCTGGGAAGTGAGGTCGGCGGGGTGGTGGTTGGCCGCGCCGACCACAATCACCAGATCAAGATCAGGCTTGATGAGTGGGTGGCTGATCAGGTGGGTCGCCAGGTGAGCCTCTGACCGCGGGAGCACGCCGACGCACGACAGCGCACAACTGTGCCGAGAGTGGATCAAGGTAGTGGTTGAGCGATCGCAACGGAATCAGGCGATCTCGCCTCGATCTGGCTCACCTGTGCCCCATCCGACGGCCAGGCTCCCGATCTGGCAGAAAGTGCCTGATCACACAGGGGGTTCGGGTGTTATGGTCCCTCGCATGGCTGAACTGATCGCTCCCACGGGACGGCTGCAGTCCTCGTGGCTCACGGCGCGTGACGAGTGGCAGCCTGGTGCTCACCAGGACGGGGCCGGCCTGCGTCTGGTTGGTGACGATGACCTCGACAGCCCGGAAGGGTTCGCCTCATGGGCCGAGCGACTGCGACAGCAATCGGACCGGTCGTTGCCTGTCGGGGAAGGGCGCGTCCACGCTACCCACTGGTGGATCGTCGACGGCGAGACGTACCTCGGGGCCATCGACCTTCGGCACTATCTGAACGCCTTTCTGTTGGAAGGCGGCGGACACATCGGCTACAGCGTTCGGCCTACCGCCAGGAGACGCGGACTGGCTTCGTGGGCGCTGGGAGCGGTTCTGCTCAAGGCGCCGACCCTCGGTCTGGACCGGGTCCTCCTCACCTGTGACGACGGCAATGTCGGCTCAGCGCGCACCATCGAAAGCAACGGCGGCGTCCTGGAAGATGTGCGCAGCACCGAAACCGGGGTCAAGCGCCGCTACTGGATCACTCTCAACGACGCTGATCACAACCATTCATTGATGGCCGCGACGAGGACGGTCGCCACGTAGCGGACCGCGATCTTGGCGTACCTCATGACCACGGCGCGGTGTCTTTTGACGTGATTGATGCCGCACTCGACCGTGTGTCTTGTCTTGTAGTCCTCGGGGTCGAACTTCGGCGGACGACCGCAGACGGCCGGCGGATCTGCCGCGTGGTCTCGGCCTGCGACAGCCGGCACTTCTGACGGACGACGCTGGTTCCGGACTGGAGATCATCATGCATTAGGCTCATTCCGCAACACGACGCGAAGGGGAGATGTGTGGCGCGGGTTGCGGTGATCGGTGGGGGCATCAGCGGGCTGGGGACGGCGCTCATGCTTGGCCGACGAGGTCACATGGTCACGTTGTTCGAGCAGGACGCGCGGCAGGCCGGAGAGGACCTGGACCGGGACTTCTTCCGCTGGGACAGGCCCCGAGTCCCG
Source organism: Streptomyces sp. NPDC004561 (assembly GCF_053602155.1). Lineage (NCBI taxonomy): Bacteria > Bacillati > Actinomycetota > Actinomycetes > Kitasatosporales > Streptomycetaceae > Streptomyces > Streptomyces sp. NPDC004561. Next base: position 5,833 of record NZ_JBSGDB010000196.1, on the reverse strand, counting down.
CAGGCCATCCAGCCCCACTCGCTCCTCGCGCCCGTCCGTACCGTGTTGCGCGCCGAGGCCCCTGATGTCTATACGGACCTGCTGGCACGGGGAGCCCGGGAATACCACGAGTTCGACTGGTTCGATGAGCATCCGCCGCATCGAGTCGGCGATGAGGACTTGGTGACCCTGCGGACCCGCCGCATCGTGCTGGAGGCCGCCCTGACCTCGGCGGTGCGGCGGGAACCCACGGTTGAGGTGCGGCGCGGCTGCCGGGTGCGTGGCCTCACCCTCCGGGAGGGCCATCCTCCCCGGGTCACCGGCGTGCAGGCGGGCGCGGAGACGCACCAGGCAGATCTCGTCGTCGATGCGTCCGGTCGTCGCTCGCCGGTGCCCGCCTGGCTGATCGCGGCCGGCTGCCGCCCTCCCGTGGTCGACAACCACCGCACCGGGATCACTTATCTGTGCCGCTGGTACCGCCTGCGCGACGACGGCCCGCGTCATGCCGGCCGGGTGAAGACCGGCTCGGCCGCACCGTTCGCGCTCGGCGGCGTCTTCCCTTCCGACAACGACACCTTCGCGGTGAGCCTGGTGCTCTCCACGGGTGATCCGAGCCGCGGCGCGCTCACGGACCCTGCCGTGTTCGAGGCCGTCGCTCGCCTCTTCCCCGCGACCGCCGCCTGGCTCGGCCTGGCCCCCGAACCGCAGTCAACCGTCCTGGCGATGGCCGGCCTGGACAACCGCTGGACCGCCCTCACCGACAATGACGGGCCTGTCGCCACCGGCCTGGTCAACACCGGGGACAGCCTCCTCCACACCAATCCCACCTTCGGCCATGGCGCGGCCCTCGGCCTGCGTGCCGCCCAGCACCTCGCCGGCCATGTCGACCAGATCGCCGCGGATCCCATGGTCTACCACACATGGACAGCGGAAACCCTCCGGCCGTGGTTCGAAGCGCAGGTGACGGCCGACCGCGCCGACGAGGAACGCCTCGCCGAGGGCTCACCACCCGCGGATCGGCGGGCTGCCGCCGTGGCCGCCTGCGCCTTTGACGATCCCGTCGTCATGAGAGCCCGAGCCAAGGTGCGCCATCTCCTGCTGCCGGCCCACGACGCCTACGGCACCGACGAAGTGGACCGACACGTCACCGCCTGGCTGGCTGCCCACCCGGACTTCACACCGAATCACGACGGCCCGACCCGAGATCAGTGGGATGCGCTCATCCCAGGCTGAGCGCCAGGAGCGGTTGGCCTATTACCCGGTGGGGGTGGTGCGGGCACCAGTGAGCAAGTCCTGGTTCCGGCGATCCCGCACGCTCCCGATGGGCCTCAGAGCGGAGGCAATGCTCCTGGCGCACCGTCGGACCATCCGCCCGTAGCCGATTCGCTGATCGCATCTCCTGTGTAGCCCGCGCAGAGGCCGATTGGCCATTCCCTGACGGGAATTGTGGTGCGACGGCCGCAGCAGCCGAGTCGTCCCCGTACGCCGATCAGGCTCGATTCGAGAAGGGGACGACAATACTGCTGTGGCCATCGCGGCCGGCGTGGCGGTGAAGAAGCCCACAGCGGCGGAGGTGCGGCGGTGAGGGCCGCTGCCGTCAGCGCGCCGGTGGAGAGCGGAACGCGTCGGCCGCGGCGGCGGCGTACCGACCGGTTCCTCACCTGTGCCCCCGTGTCCGGGGCCCGGGTCGCGCCACGTGCGGCCAGGCCACGAAGCCGGGCGGACAGATCCGTAACTACCCTGGCGCATCCGGCACTTGATCAGTGGAGGGCCGGACAAGGGCGCCTGTCCCGGGATGACTCCTGGTCAAGGCGCCCTTGTCGGCCGGCCGGGCTCAGCTCTGCGTGCCTCCCGGTGGCAGGGGCGGCAGGTGTGTGTCGTAGAGCCAGGCGCGCAGCAGGGGTTCCACCGTCGTCGGCATGGAGCGGCCGGCGTGGGCGATGAAGGCGGCCGTGTCGGCGCTTCTGCCTCGGTGGATGTGGTGCCAGCCCCGCAGCATCGTGAAGAACCGGTCGTCGCCCAGTGTCAGGCGCAGTGCGTGCAGCGTGCACGCGCCTCGGTTGTAGACGCGGTCGTCGAAGATGCGGGCGGGTCCGGGGTCGGCGATGCGCAGTCCCTTGGGCTGCTCGGCGAGCGTGTGCCAGGCCGCCCGGGCGATGGTGTCGGCGGAGTCCTCACCGATGTGCTCCGACCACAGCCACTCCCCGTAGGTGGCGAAGCCCTCGTTGAGCCAGATGTCCCGCCAGTCCCGCAGGCTCACGCTGTTGCCGTACCACTGGTGGACGAGTTCGTGGGCGACGAGCGTCTCCCAGGTGCGTTCGCCGTCGATGTGGTTGCGGCCGAAGACGGACGCCGTCTGGTTCTCGACCGGCTGGTCCAGGTCGGCGTCCACTACGACGGCGCCGTACGTCTCGAAGGGGTACGGCCCGAACCAGCGGGTGAACGCCTCGAACATCTGCGGCTGGCGGCCGAGATCGTGTCGGGCCCGCTCGGCGAGCCGGACGGGGTAGGCGTTGCGGCAGGTGAGCCGGCGGCCGGTCGCGCTGTCCTCGCCCTCCCAGGTCTCGTCGGCGAAGCGGCCGGTGTACAGCGCGGCGAGGTAGGGGGCCATGGGGCCCGGGTGGTGGTAGGTCCAGGACTCGGTGGAGTTCGTGCTGCTGCGCTCCAGGAGTGTTCCGTTGGCGAGAGCGTGGTGGCCGCGTGGCAGGGTCACCCGGAAGGTGAACTCGGCCTTGTCGTCCGGGCGGTCGTTGCACGGGAACCACGAAGAGGCGCCGAGCGGCTGCGCGGCCACCAGCGTCCCGTCGTGTACGTCGCCCGTGCGGTCCCAGCCGATCTGCCCGAACGGCGTGCGGACCGGGCGGGGCCGGCCGCCGTAGCCGATCTCCAGCGTGAACGGGGTGCCCGCCGGGATCGGGCGCGGCGCGGGCAGGAGCAGTTTGTGTCCCTTCCGGCCGGGCTGTACGGCGACCCCGTCGACCAGCGCCTCCCGCACGGTCAGTCTCGCGAGGTCGAGCTGGACCTCCCGCAGCGTCCGTTGGGCCACCGCGCGGATGTGCGCCCGGCCGTGCAGGGTGCCTGCGGATGGTCCGTAGGCGAGGTGCAGGTCGTAGGCGAGGGTGCGGTGACCGTAGGTTCCATGGCCGGCGAAGTAGCGTTCGGCCGGTCGCGGAAGGGCGTCCGCGGCCGTCGCCGCCAGCGGGGCGAGTGCCGCACCGCGGACCAGCGTGCGACGGCTGCACCACGTCATGGCGCCTCACCTCCGGCGAGCCGGGCGGCAGTGCCGGCCGAGGGGACGCCGGCGATGGGGTTGCCGGCCCAGCGGGTTCCGTCGGGCACCGTCTCCCCGCGCATCACGAGGGAGGCCGCGGCGATGGACGCGCCGGTGCCGATCGCGGTGCCGGGCAGAGCGATGCTGTGCGGGCCCAACGAGGCTCCGGCGGCCAGGTGCACGGTGTCCATCCTCATGATCCGGTCGTGGAAGAGGTGGGTCTGCAGGACGCATCCACGGTTGACGGTACCGCCGTCGCCGATGCTGACCAGGTCGGTCTCCGGCAGCCAGTACGTGTCGCACCACACGCCGCGTCCGATGCGCGCGCCGAGGCTGCGCAGCCACCAGTTCACCACGGGCGTGCCGAGGTGCGCGCCGATGCCCCACGGCACGGCCAGGACTTCCACGAACGTGTCGAACAGTTCGTTGCGCCACACGAACGACGACCACAGAGGCCGCTCCACCGGCCGGAAGCGGCCCACGAGCAGCCACTTGGCGGCGGTCGTGGTCAGGCAGGCCACCAGGGACGCGGCCAGGAGCAGCGGGACGGCCGCGAGTGCCGCGAGCGGCAGGCCGCCGAGGTCCAGGGCGTCCTGCTGGGCGAGCAGAAGGCCCTCGGTCAGCAGCATTCCGGCGATCACGGGAAGGACGCGGCAGAGCTCGACGGCCGCGCGGGCCGCCACCAGCCGCCTCGGCGGGGCGAAAGTCTGCGTCGGGTCGGCGGCGCCGGCCACACGCGGCAGCGGCATCGCGGGTCGCCCGAGCCAGGACGTCCCGGGCTCACCGTGTGCCGGTGCGTCGGACAGCACGCCCACCAGGGCCTGGTCGGGGACCTCGCGGCCGGGGCCGACGATGCCGGAGTTGCCGACGAAGGCCCGCCTGCCGATGTGCACGGCTCCCAACCGCATCCATCCGCCGCGCAGTTCGAACGGCGCGACGAGCGTGTCGTCCGCGAGGAACGCCCCGTCGTCGACCTGGAGCAGGGACGGCAGCGGCAGCACGGTCGAGATCTCGGTGCCGCGTCCGACGCGTGCGCCGAGCAGGCGCAGCCAGTGCGGTGTGGCCAGGCTCGCGTAGAGCGGGAACAGGCCCGCGCGGGCGCCGTCGAGCAGTCGTGTCACCAGCCACGCCCGCCAGGCCACGCCTCCGTCCGCGCGGTGCAGGCCCGGCTTGATCGAGCGGTTCAGCAGCCGCACGGTGAGCGCGGTGATCAGCGTTCCGCACACGGTGGTCAGCACCGCGAACAGCGGTGCGGCGACGAGCAGCCGCCCGGCCGCACCGGACAGCGTCGGCGTACCGCGCACCAGCAGCCAGGTGACGACCAGCGCGGGGGCGGCCCCCAGCAGGGACAGCAGCGGCAGCAGGCCGAGAGAGAGGGCGTAGGCCGCGTGCCAGCGGCGTCGGCGATCCGCCGGCGGAGCGGGCCAGCCGGCGCCCGCGAGGCGCTCGGCGGGTCCGGCCGGCCTGGCGGGGGAACCGGTCCACACCTGCCCGTCGGGGATCCGGCCGTCCAGGCAGCCGCCTGCGGTCAGTTCCGCACCGCGCCCGAGGACCGCGCCCGGCAGCAGTGTGCTGCGGTGGCCCAGCCGGGCGCCCGCGCCGACGACGACCCTGCCGACGTGCAGCGTGTCGCCGTCGAGCCACCAGCCCGCGATGTCCGCCTCGGGTTCGACGCTGCATCCGTCGCCCAGCTCGGCCAGGCCGGTCACCGGCGGCATGGCGTGCAGCCGTACGTCGCGCCCGGTCCGGCAGCCGAGGATCCGGGCGTACGGCGTGGCCCACGGGGTGCCCAGCAGGGACGGCACGCCGAACGCCGCGACCGCCCGTTCCGCGCTCCACAGCCGCAGATGGACTGCTCCGCCGCGTGGATGCGCGCCCGGAGTGATCGAGCCGGCCAGCGTGCGGGCGAGGGCCGCCCCGATCAGACAGCGCAGCGGTGCGCTGAACAGCACCACCCATCCGGCCAGGACCAGCCACCACGAGGTGTGCGGCGCCCACCGGTGCGGCGCGATCCAGCCGAGCACGTTGTCCGCCGCCGCCAGACCGACCAGACCCCGCAGCCCGGTGATGCCGTAACCGGCCATGGAGACGAGGAACTGCACCACAGCGGTCCGCCGGGGCACCGGCCGGACGGGGCGCACCTCCTCGGCGGCGCCGACCAGGGAGTCGAGATGGTCGGCCATGTTCCGCAGCACCGGGTGCCGGTAGATGTCGGCGACCGAGAGCCCCGGGTAGTCCGCGCGCAGCATCGAGGCCATCCGGGCGGCTGTCAGGCTGCTGCCGCCCAGCGCCACGAAGTCGCTGTCCGGGCCGGGCCGCAGGCCCAGCAACTGCTCCCAGACGTCCGCCAGCCGGGCGGCCGTTCCGTGCAGTTGGTGGGCCGCTTCGCCGCCGGGCCCGTCGCCGGCCAGGGGCACCGGCCAGGGCAGCGCCTTTCGGTCGACCTTCCCGGAGGACCGCGTGGGCAGGTCCGCGACCTCGGCCAGTACCGGCGTGGGATGCGGCGGCAGCAGCCGGGCCAGGCCGGTCACCCGGAAGACGCGCAGGGTCATCGGATGCGTGCACACGAGGTGCACCCGCCCA